>JAIOSU010000193.1 GCA_021107455.1 Clostridiales bacterium
CCAGTTTTTTCATTTCCAGAAATGCCTTTGTGACTCTGTTGATTACCTCAGGGTCCTTATCATCCATCATGTCATTCAAGACAGTTGGTGAGATTTGCCATGATACGCCATACTTGTCTTTGATCCATCCACATTGCTCCGCCTCGGGAACCGCGGACAGTTTGTCCCAGTAGTAATCAATCTCCACTTGAGAATCGCAGTTGATAATCAATGAAACACCTTCACTGAATGTAAACCCGTGGTCATATGCGCTATCCATGATTGAGAAACTTTGTCCCTCCAGAACAAATTCAGCGAAATTGATCATATCGGGTTTATTTGGAGGAAATCCCTCTCCATATCTAGAGACAGATTTCCGTTCAGATTTACCGAAAATATCCACGTAATAATCGATTGCCTCCTCAGCATGACCGCAATTGTCTCCGACAAACATGAGTGCAGGTCTAATTTTAGTTTTAATTGGCTCTTTTCCGACAAACATAATCTGCCACGACACACCGAATCGATCTTCCACCCATCCATACAATTTACTGAAATCATATTGATCAAGGGGCATCAGTGCCTGTCCCCCTTCGATGAATGCATCCCAATATTTTCTCACTTCATCTTCATTATCACATGAAATCATAAATGAAATGGATGGATTGATTTTAAAATATGGTCCAGCTGAAATCATCATCAGATTGATGTCTTCAATTGCAAGTGTCAAACTCTCCACATCACCTGAAGGTGTTCCTGTCATTAATGATTTGCTTAAAAGTTTGCTGTTTTCAAATACGTTCAGATAAAATTCACCTGCTTTTCCCGCTTCTTGATCAAACCACAAACAGGTCATGATTTTTCTTATACCTTCCATATCACGCCTCCACATATTTCTTGAAATTATTAAGTATTGCCTGCCAACCTTGCTTTTGCATATCTATTGAGTTTTCACCTTCTGCATCAAACTCAATGCTGACATCAGTGCCATCTTTGTGTGATTCGAAGCTGATATCCACTGTTCTACCATCGTCAAGAACATATACAATTCTGCTTAATGGTTCGATTTTTTCATATTTTCCCTCGAAATCAAAGCTCACCTCGCCGTCTTTCGATGCCATAGTATAACAGAATCTGCCACTTTCTCTCAGATCATTTTCTGCTGATGGACAATGCCAATCCTCTGATGCGTGATTCCACTGCATCACGTGTCTGGGTTCAGTATAATACTCCCACACTTTTTCGATATTCTCATTTATTTTTGCACCTATTTGTACTTTTTTAAATTCCATTTTAACACCTACTTTCTTAGTAGGATTTATACCTCGATTAATTGATCATAAAACAACAAATAACAAAACAAAAACTACAGTACAGGTGAACTGTAGTTTTTGCTTGGAATCACAATAAATGTATATCAAATCAATCCATTAGATCTTTATGCATATTTAAAATAAACTTGTATCCCAAATCGGTTGGATGAAGTGACACCGGAGCGCTATAATTTTGTTCAAAGTATGATGCCAAAGAACTCAAATCCCCTACAATAAGTTTATTGGGATTTTCATACTCTTTGAAATTGGAATAGACATCCACCACTTTATAGTCAAAGTCATAGTTACTACTATCTGCCAAAGAATAAATTGCCCAATTCAGTCCCTGAATGGCTGGATCTACGTACTCATAAAGATTTGGACTAAATTTGAGGGGATTAAAGACTGTGTTGACATATATGTCCGCTTCGGAATTCAATGTTCTAATCAGAAAAATAATTTGCCCCCAGTTATTAGCAAAATCACTAATATAATTATCCATGTTTTCAGATAACCCTTGGAGCATCCCATTGAATTGAGGATGAGTGGTCGGATCCATTTCCCATTCAGCTAAATCGGAAAACAATTTCAAATAATTTACTGTAAACTCATCAATCATATAGTTTTGGGCTATGAGTTCTTTGAATGCATCAAGGAATGGCCCCAACAGATCATTGCCTCCTATGCTGATGGTAATGACATCTGAAGCAGCAACATCGTATTGCAGATCAGTTGAAAAGATCAAATCCATAAGCAAATCTTCACTTTTCTCTCCATCCTCTGCTAAGTTGATGTATGTAACTTCTCCGAATTTTCTGGTCAAATGCTCACTAAATAAATCCGTATACCCTACAAAATCAGTGGCTCCTGTTCCAAATGCAATGGAATCCCCTAATGCGGTATACGTTATTTTCTGCTTTGTCCCTGCAAAAGCAGTAGATGATAGTACCATGATGATTGACATGAAAATAGCCAAAAAAACTTTTGATTTGCTGTAACACATGATTATTCACTCCTTTATTCAATCACAAACTTCACTTTGCTACCCCTCTTTTTCTCATGTGAGTAGAATTTTATCTAATAACTTTAGGAAGATTTCAGCACTCATAATACTGATGATTGATATTTTTTAACACATGTTTTTGCATCTCATAAGATTTTATATATACCCAATATATCTATTCTTATCATTTTAAATGTTATAAAGCTTCATATGTTATGTTTCCCCTGGTATGGGTAATAAACTTGAATAACAAATATCATCTACAGAAGGAGGAATATTCATGAGTGAAATGAAATGCCCCGTTACAGGTCATACATCAAAGCCGGTATCAGGGGGTGGTACCTCAAATAAGGAGTGGTGGCCAGATCAGTTGAACCTCAAGATACTTCATCAGAATTCACCCCTTAGTAATCCGCTCGGACCTGATTTTAATTATGCTGAGGAATTCAAGAAACTCGATTTGAAAGCAATAAAGAAAGATCTTTTCGACTTAATGACTGATTCACAAGATTGGTGGCCTGCCGATTACGGTCACTATGGACCTCTATTCATTCGAATGGCTTGGCACAGTGCTGGAACATATAGAATGGGTGATGGTCGTGGCGGAGCTTGTGATGGATCGCAAAGATTCGCTCCACTTAATAGTTGGCCCGACAACGTGAATCTTGATAAAGCTCGTAGATTATTATTGCCAATAAAAATGAAATATGGCAACAAAATTTCTTGGGCTGACCTCATGATCCTAGCAGGAAACTGTGCTCTTGAATCCATGGGATTCAAGACATTTGGCTTTGCTGGTGGACGTGAAGACGTTTGGGAACCTCAAGAAGACGTCTATTGGGGATCGGAAAGCGAATGGCTTGGAGACAAACGCTACACTGGTGATCGTGAACTCGAAAATCCGCTTGCAGCCGTCCAAATGGGACTGATTTATGTCAACCCTGAAGGTCCAAATGGCCAACCGAGCGCGGTTGCATCTGGTCGTGATGTCCGGGAAACATTTGCAAGAATGGCAATGAATGATGAGGAAACTGTGGCACTTATAGCCGGAGGGCATACATTCGGTAAATGTCATGGCGCTGGACCCGCAACACATGTTGGTCCAGAACCAGAAGCAGCAGGCATTGAAGATCAAGGTCTTGGATGGAAAAGCACTTTTGGCAGTGGCCATGGTGGTGATACAATCAGTAGTGGAATAGAAGGTGCATGGAAACCGAATCCGACCAAGTGGGATATGGGTTATTTTGAAACACTTTTCAAATATGACTGGGATTTGGTGAAAAGTCCTGCTGGGGCATGGCAATGGACTCCAACAGATCCTGCAGCAGCTCATACTGTAATTGATGCCCATGATCCTTCAAAATATCATGCCCCTATGATGACCACTGCCGATATGTCCTTAAGAATGGATCCAATTTATAGGCCAATTGCGCTACACTATCTTGATCATCCAGAGGAATTCTCTGATGCGTTCGCTCGTGCTTGGTTCAAACTGACACATCGTGACATGGGACCGCGTTCACGTTATCTTGGTCCAGAAGTGCCTTCAGAAGATCTGATTTGGCAAGATCCGGTTCCTGAAGTTGATCATGAATTGATAGACGATCAAGACATTTCAGATATTAAGAAGTTGATCCTAGCTTCAGATATGACGATGTCACAACTTGTTGGCACCGCTCGGGCTTCGGCCTCCACTTTCCGTGGTTCAGACAAACGCGGTGGAGGAAATGGAGCACGAATCAGACTAGAACCGCAAAAGAACTGGGAAATCAATCAGCCGATCCAACTTGAGAATGTTCTAAAAGTATATGAAAAAATTCAAATGGATTTCAACAGCAATCAAACTGGAGAAAAAAGAGTTTCCATAGCTGATCTTATTATTTTAGGTGGATGTGCAGGCATTGAACTTGCTGCAAAAAATGCTGGTTTTGATGTTACCATTCCGTTTTTCCCAGGTCGTACAGATGCATCTCAAGAGCAAACTGATGTAGAGGCATTTTCTGTACTTGAACCTAAGGCAGACGGCTTCAGGAACTATCTCAAAACAAAGTTTTCTGTGAAACCAGAAGAACTTCTGATTGACAGAGCGCAACTGCTCACACTCACAGCTCCTGAAATGACAGTTTTAATTGGTGGACTTAGAGTTTTGAATACCAATTTTGACCAGTCCCCAAATGGTGTTTTTACCGATAGGCCTGAAGCACTTACCAATGACTTTTTCGTGAATCTCATTGATATGAATACTGTGTGGAAGCCGGTATCAAAAGAGGCCGATATATTTGAAGGCCGTGACCGCACAACTGGCGACCCCAAATGGACCGGTACAAGAATTGATTTGATTTTTGGTTCGAATACTCAACTTAGAGCCATAACAGAAGTTTATGCAAGTGATGATTCAAAAGAAAAATTTGTAAATGACTTCATATCCGCTTGGAATAAAGTAATGAATGCGGATCGATTTGATTTAGCTTAAAAATATTAAACCGTCACCGATTTTCATTGATTTGGTGACGGTTTTATTTTGTGTATAATTTTGTTAAACTATGTGTGACCTATCTGATGTTTCGAGCATCTAATAAGTAGGAGGTCCAAATGGATGATATCGTAATACTCATAGAAAAATTGATGGCAGAACATTCAAATAATCTAAAACGGACTGCTTACGTTATGCTTGGTGACGAGCAACTTTCTGAAGATGTCACACAGGAAACGTTTATAAGTTTTTATAAGAATCATCATAAATTCAGAGGTGAATCCAGCTATAAAACTTATCTTTACCGTATTCTGCTCAACCACGTAAAAATGCACTGGCGCAAGAAAACGCCTCAAACACTTGACTCATTGATTGAAAACAGCGATGTTCTAGTATTTGAGGATCTGCTTGTGAATGTTCTTGACCTCCATCATGCACTAAGGCAACTGAAAGATACATACAAAGAAGTGATCACTCTACATTACTTCAATGAGTACAGTATTGAAGAAATTGGAACAATCCTGGACCTATCAAACAGCAATGTGAAAATGCGGCTAAAAAGAGGCCGGGACGTCTTAAAGAAAAACCTGATTGGAGGTATAAACTCATGAACGGTTGGCAAAAATCAACTCAAAACATCAATTTCAGAGGTCATGACGAAGTCTTATCAAAAATCAGTGTCCTAGATAATGAAAAGAAAAGCCTGGTACAAAAGATTTCTGACCTGCTGAATTATGAAATAACAATACCTACTAGAGGCGTTGTAGTCTACTGTTCCGTATTCATATTGGCTTTCAGTCTTAGACTCACCTACTTTACCCCACAAAGTTTCACTTATTCCATCACAGTCATAAATGAAAGAGGAGATTATGAGAAAACATATTAAAATTAAAGTCAAAACCCTATTATTGATTTCCATATTCGCATGCATCCTTTTATTTTCAGAAAGCATCTATTGGCAAGGCGTCAAAATATTCAATTCATTGGTTCCTGAAAACCATCAGATAGAACTTCAGAGTATGAATACACAAACACTTGAGAGTGAGAATAATCGATTATCACTCATTTTAGATGAGAACAATTATGAAATCTTCATGTTAGTCGCAATTGAAGATGGTTATATGATCGATGGTATGAGATTCAGAAAAAAAGATGCTCAAAAAATTTACGATACTTTTTTATCTTATAAGGAACGATATGATCTTTATAAAGATTACTCGGACTATGTCCTTAATGTAGCACTCGCACAATGGTTGCTTTTGAGATTATTAAAGGTTTTGATGAAACGACAATAAATGAAGATGTTCAGATGATCAAGGCTGGAATGTCGCTTGGTTTATATGATTTCAAGGGTGTACTTGAATCTTTGTCGAATGTGAAATCAGACATTTATGATGAAACCAAAGAGAATCTTTACTATTTTCTAGGACATTTCATCGGGATTGAACTCACTGATTATAACGTGGAGAGTTTTAAAGCGAGAAAGAATTATTATGAAAAAAAGGATTTCAGTGGAGAATTCAGTCATTTATTTGGCAATATTTTCAGACTCAATGCAGAATCGCAAAATCACTCATTAGCACAACCACGTGAATCAGGACTTCAAACCGATGATTCGATTACAGGGCGAGTTACCATCAATGATCAACCTGTACATGGTACTTTCGTCTATGAAAAAAACTTCAAAGGAATGAGTGGAATAACCACTACTTCATATAACTTAATTCCCACAGATGAAAATGGCGAATTTATAATCCAAAACATTCATGATGACTTTTTAGGCATTGGCCTGGCAATCCCATGGCATATGATTCATGACAAGCAATTGGACAGAGAATTTTATTCATTCTTGGACATAACAAATGAAATCAATTTCAACTTTGACTTTCATGAGGCTGTGAAATTCAAATCGTTATCACTGAAAGATGACGTATTATATTATGAAATAATGGATCCGCTTCATTCAGATGAAAGATCTTACTATATCACAGCAAAACATACAAACCCAGCTTATGACAATAACTCAAGAGCCAGTTATCAAATCAAATCTAATCAATTGAAAGGTTCTATTCCACTGGATGCTCTAAGATTAAACAGTAATTTTTCATTTGAATTCACTTCTTCAGCAAATGAACTGGAAATCAGTCGATTCATTGAACCACTTTACTTGACGGATACTTTTGCTTTTACAGTAACCCCCTATTTTCCTAATGAGAGCGACCGATATGTATCCAATGGTTTTTTTACAGATGCACTATCAGAATTGATGATTATTAAAGGACAAGAAACCATAAGCAAAGGTGATGAGCTGCTATCCAAGAGCAGAATAGATGAAGCTATTTCATGGTATGACGAGAATCGGTCCCTTCACTCTCTCAAAATATTGTCATCACTTTATAGAAAGGGAAATACTGTCGAAGAAGATTTGGAGTTCAGTCAAAAATTAGGAGGCATCGACATCTCAAAATCAATCTATTATACAAAGCTAATGATTTCAGAGTATGGTGAAGAAGAAAACTTATTGTGGAATCTATCAAATATCTATAAAGAAAACCAAGACTTTAAAGAAGAGTCTGAGATTTACGAAAAATTGATTCTAGTGAGTCCTGAAAATATTTACCTGCATGAGGCGTATGCTATTTCACTAATCAATCAAGGGCGCTTCTCTGAAGGAATGGACTACTTGGCAGACCATATTTCAGAATCAAGACGTCTTTATATGCTCAATAACTATTTTGTTCTTGCCAATCTTACTGAAAACATGGATGATGCTATACTGAAGCATTTGATGTCCATAGAAGGAGTTCAATATTATAGCGATTTCCATGAACTAATCCGAAATGGCGCTTATCAGGAAGCCAAATCATGGCTAGATAGCCAACAGGAAAGCGAATTGAATCAAATGTATCAGCTACTCTTTGATGACGCTTTCAAACATCTGAACACTAAAATGACTTATGATGATTTCTTCAACAAGTATATAGAAGCTGCAAGGACTATGAAGACAGATAGTATTTCCAAACTGCTCAAAGAGATCAAACGATATCACAACTGGTTTTAGTGCATTAAAAAAGACTTGAATTTTCAAGTCTTTTTCCAATTTCAATATTATTCTTAGTTAACTATAGTACTTTTTTTCCCGAAATGAGCGAGATTACAAAGATTACTAAAAATACGAAAAATAATATCTTTGCAATACCAGTTGCTGCACCTGCAATTCCTCCGAAACCTAGAAATCCTGCGATCAAAGCGATTACGAGAAAAATTATTGAATATCTTAACATTTTTACAGTCCCCTTTCTAAATCACTTATATCTTATACGATACTGCTCAATCTTTTGGGTAAATAGAGTCTGAATTGACTTAGAAATGGAGATTCTTCATATTCTTGATTTCATTGATAAATTTATCTGATTCATTGATCCATGGGCTATGGCCTGAATTTTCGAACCATATCCATTCCTTGGAAGGTGCATTGAGTTTCTTGAAATAATCTTCTGAAAGCTCTGAAGGTGCATTAATATCATGCCTGCCAATGATGAATTTTACTGGAACATCAAGCGTTTTGTATGATACCCTTAGATCCACCTTATATAGTTGTGGGTAAACCCTGTTAAATGTTTGTATGATACCTCTTACATAATTGATTTTGTCTATAATGCCGTACTCAACAGAAAATATATCTCTGAGTGTATCATATCCAGGATTTAATATTTTAGGGTTATTGTCCATTTCATGACCCAAATAGCTGATGTATTCCGCAATTTTCCAGGTGACATCATCGCCATAGTATGGTGGTGCTCCATTTTCGAGCAATTTGATCATTTTTTCGGTATCCCCTTTTGAGGTGCTGAGCTCAAGTGCCTTTGAGTAATCAATGAGTTCCGTTTCCAGAAAATCCACCATTTGAGCTGCTGAGACCAGTGCGTGAAAACGCTCTGGTCTTTCTGATGCCATCATCACACCAAGAGCACTCCCCCACGATTCTCCTACAACATAAATCTTTTCTTTGTTAAATCGTTCACATAAATATTCTGTGAGTGCGAGTCCGTCTTTGATATAGTCTGCAACTTCAAGATCACTACCCAAGTTGAATGTCTTTGCACTACCCGGTTGATCCCAGCCAACAACTACAAATTCTGATTCAAGTTCAGGCAATTCATGCCTTACAGATGCCAGTTGTGACCCTCCCGGCCCACCAGCTAGAAACAACAATACTTCCGCATTTTGGTCAATACCCCTGATGTTGATCCATTGTGATTCTCCATTAAGCTCTACTTTTATGAGTTCAGCGATGGAGTTATCTCCATCAATCGGTGGCGTTGTTGCAGTCAACTGACTGAGCAAACTGACCGCAACGACTCCAACAACAATGTAGAGTGTCCAAATACATGTTGTCTTCAAGTTTTTCAATTGACTCACATTTGTTTTCTTAAATATAGCCCTGAATATAATGCCTATAGACTTCAATAGAACCAGCCCTAACGACATAATTAACAGACCTAAAAAGATAAAAAATAAAATTAATAAAATCCAGTGTATAATATTTCCCATATCACTCATCCTTTCTTCAAAACTTATTTTATAGATTTTATGGACAATGTCACCGAACTTTAGTTAGGTTATGGACGAATCAATGATATTTGTGTACTATGAAATCATAATAGTTTAGGAAATCAGGAGGTTTTGGGATGACAATGGAATTAAACGCCATAAAAAATCATGTATTGAATCATGAGTATGACAAAATCAATGAATGGCTTTCCATCAACTACACCCGATTATTCAATCCGGTTGTCCTCAAAGAGATTCACCCGCTTCTCTGTGATTGTGAAAACCTCAGACTGAATAATTTTTCAAGATTGATTAAAGCATGGATTGCGTTTACATATGGTGACAATATTGAGCTCAACAAAATACTTATAATCATAGACAGGCAATCACTGATAGATAAAAAAGAAATTTCATTGATGGATTCTCTATATGCTCTCTGCGGTGACCTTTTATCATTATCAAATATAGACAAGATTACATATGGTCATAATGCACTGAATATTCTCGGCGATGATCAAGAAAGTTTATTTTTTGCTAATGCCAATCTTACACTTGGACAGCTTTATTCCGCTAAAAATTCATTACATGATGCTGTCGATTTTTTTCATAAGGCGCAAATGACATTCAGCAGGCTTGATTGTGAATTTTTGGCTATCTTAGCAGATGTCAATAGGATGCTGAATCTGTTTAAACTAGGGCAATACAATGATGTAATCGATAATGCCAATCGGGCACTTCATCGTTTTGCTTCTTTCCGTCAATCAGATGACGACTCTAATTCCAAAACGGATCATCTGTCCTTTATTTATCACTTGCCTATTGGTATGGCATTAGTAGAAATGGGAAAACTGGATGCGAGTTTGCACCACCTGAATAAATTTAAAGCTACTCTCGATCAACTGGAGTTTTTCCATATGCATGGTCTCATCGAATGGACCTACCTTAAAGCGCTATTTCTTAAAAAGTCCTATCCTATTTTGGAAACCGAATTAACAAGACTTAGAAAGAAATTTGGTGCTATGAACTCAATATTTTTAAATGCGATTTTCGATTATTATGAGCTCTTGGTTTTATTTGAAAATTCCATGGATTCCAATCCTGTAACTCTTGAAAAAACAGTATTATTACTTGAAAATCAAGCGGATCAAATGAATTTTATCACTGTGGAGATGAAGGTCGAACTCCAACTAAGAGGCATCTATATCTTTTTCTCAAAGAGCGAAATCAATCAACTTTATGAGTCCGTCAGAAAGATGAATATCATACCTCTTATAACAATCGTCACCAGGCTTCTGAATCAAACAGAAATGGACATAACCCATCGTGAAATTGAAATCTTGGAACTCGCAGCAAAGGGGTTATCCAACGAAGCCATTGGTAAAGAACTATTCATTGCCACCGGAACAGTAAAATGGCATTTAAATAATCTTTATTCAAAATTGAACGTCAAAAATCGCGTTCAAGCAATTGAAAAAGTTAAAAGCCTAAATATCAAACTCAATAATTTCTGACTCAAAAAAAACTGGCATGGGCTTCACGCCTGTGCCAGCTTTGGATATGCGAGTGGATACTTTAGAACCATTCCTTTATGAGAGCGAATCATCCATCCGCTATTTTTTATTTCAATTTTCTCAAGTCCTATGATCATTCCGGCCACGTCGAAATTAAAATTCACCATCCTTGCCCCTGTTTTATCTACAAGATCATTTAGCGAGAATTTTGATTTTGAAAACACATCATAGATTTCAATCCCCTGCTCTCCCTCCAAAATATCTGCTATGATCAGTATCTCGTCATCCATTCTATAGATCTTATCTTTGAATCCATGATGATAATAAAAACTCAAGATATGCTCATCATCTACAACTTCAAACCTGGACCCTTTTAGAACTGAATTCTTTTTAGCCTTAATCAGTTCCTCAAGACTCAAATGTATCTTTTCAAGCTTCACTGTAGACTTAAGTGGGTTTTGCCAGGAATATCTGACCGCAGTTACTTCACTAAAACCACATCTATTATATAGTGACATAGCTTCAACATCAGCTGCCAGATAATAAAGTGAAACCGATTCATCAAAATCACTTATAATTTTTTGAATCAATTCATAGGCAAGTCCCCTTCTTCTATATTCCGGATCAGTCATAACTGTGCCAATTTGTATCGCTTGTACTTCCTGTCCTTCAATAAACAGTGTCATTTTATTGGCAGAGGCATTGGCGATAATTCTACCCTGATCCTCAAAACTATATGGGATGTAACGATCATTCCAACATCCATCTTGATACCATGCTTCAAAAGATATTCCAAATGTGTTTTTTGCGAGTGTATCAAACGAAAGCCTTAGAGCATCATTTGATTTATAGTTTTTTACAAATTCCATACGTTTACCTCCTTTGAAATCATAATATAAAAATATCGCACAAAAGTGATTTTATCAATACTTTTATGCGATATCCATTCAATTCGTTAACTATTATATGACTAGAACATCTTTTTGATTTTTCCTAGTAGTCCATCTGCTTTATCTAATGAGAGTTTTGCTTTTACCCCATCAATAACTTTTTCGATTTGATCACCTGGAATGTCGATTCCAAGTATAGATTCAATTGCTTTTTCAGGATCGTCTTTGAATTTGGATGCAAAATTCTCATCGGACTTTATTTTTTCAATAATCTCCTCAATTTTATTCTTTATATCCATGATTTCCTTCCTTTCATAATAATGATTTGATTTATATCAATAGTTGAGCACTCTTGGTAGCTTACCGGCTTGCTCAACCCAGTCACCCACCTGCGCCTCAGTTGGCAGTTTTCTTACAAGAGATTTTGTCTCATTGATTTCATTGAGTTTCTTAAAAAGATTTTCAGGCTTACGTGTGGCAAGTTCGGGTACTGTATCTACACCTGCAGCTTCCAGAAGTTCGGCATATTCACCACCTATGCCTTTGATTCTCATCAAATCCGCATGATTTGACCATTTGAGAACAAGCTTTTCAGATACGCCCGCTTTTTCTGCTACTTCTGTCCTACCTTTTTTTGTTGAACATACTTCGAGCAAACCCTCAATTGATTTAATACCCGCTTCGTTTAATTTACTCTCGTATGCTTCTCCAATCCCTTCAATAACACTTAGTTTTGACATTGAATTTCTCCTTCCTAATCATGCTAGATTCAACAATCTGCAAGAAAATATTACGTCAACATTCATATGATGTACTTATTACTATTTATACTACATAAATATCATATGAAACAAAAAATTCTTAAGCTTCATCAATTGCTTGTTTGATGGTTTCGTGACAGCAAATTCCAAGAGGGTTACTGATTTCACAATGGCAACTTTTCATTGCTCCGGTATAGTTTATGACCTTGCTCATATTTTTGTCTCCGATTATACGAACAGCTCCTTTTATTTGATCAAATGTAACTTTGTTACAGTAACATGCGTATTTGGGATCTGCATCTTTCTTATACCAGATTGCCTCTCTTACCTGATTTTTTTCGATAATTACATGTTCATTTATACTAAAATACACTGTGTTACAGTTCTCACTCATGCATATTGCAAAATCAAGATCGTTAATGGCTTCACCAAATTCTTTTTTGACAAGATGTCTAACAGTTACATTTTTTACAAGTTTACCTGCATCACCACATACAGGACATTTCGGAGCATTTTGCTCAATAACGACGAGTTCAATTACGCCACTACAACAATTGTTGTTTTTATCGCTTGACATCATATTTCCTCCTTGATGCTTATAATGATTTATTATATCATACCGATAATTGTTTTATTCCAGTCAATTAGGGCATAAATTAAAAAGAGTCTAAACATGTATAGTTTTATAAGGAGGAACACAATGGCAGTAATTAAAGTTATCGAAATTTTGGCTGAGTCGGATAAAGGTTGGGAAGATGCAACCAATGAAGCATTAAAAGCGGCTTCAAAATCAGTGAAGAACATCAAGACTATTTATATTCAAGATTTTCAAGCTGTAGTTGAAAACGATCAGATTGTAAGATATCGTGTCAATGCAAAAATATCTTTCCTAGTTGATTAACTATAGACTCAAACAAAAGGCGCCCTAAGGGTCGCCTTTTTCATTGTTACTTATTATGCTATAAGTTCAACTCAATCCATTTTTCAAAAAACGTATAAGTTGATCCACTTCATTCAATAGTTCGTTTTCATCCATTTCAGGTTCAATTAGTTTGTCGAAATTATTTAAGTAAATGGAAACAGTTGTATGGATAAACTCAACTGAATATTTTGAATCAAATTGTCTATTTGATATGCCTGTCTCAATCAGATTCATTAGAAAATCTTTCCCGAAGTCTGGAAAACATGAGATAATCAGGTTTTTTAAACTTTCACTCTCACTAAGATAGAACCTAAAAAAACTGGAATACCTGGGTTCATGATGAGCATATTTAAGACTCATGATTGACATCTGTTTTAAGTAACCAAAAAAATCACTGGTATCAGTTAAAGGCATTGGATGCGACATAAAGAAATCTAACTTATCAAGTCCGATTTTATGAATCATCGACAGATAAAGGTCTGTTTTATCATAAAACCTATAATAGAAACTACCTTTGTTCATCTTGATAGCTTTTAATATGCTATTAAGCGAAGCAGATTCAAAGTTGTTGCATGAAAACTCGTCTAAGGCAGCTTGAAAAATCTTATCCTCTTTTACTAGTGGGTTGACACCACGATCGTCCATAAACTTTACTTTACCTGTCATAACTACCTCTTTTATCGTTTAATATAAAAACAAACCCATACCAATTAAGATTGTTGATAGAATAACCACACTAATATTGAGTCTCATCATTTTTCGCTTATCCTTCAATGTTGTAATCGCAAATTGTCTAAACCCGTCATAATTGAATAAAAGAACGCTGATCTTAACCGTGGTTAGTGTCACCAACATTGAAATGATCCAGCTGTACTCTACATCTAACGCTATAACATTATACCATGAATAAATCACAATCGCATAACCCAACAAACCAATGATATTGATGTACCATGGCTTTTCAGCCTTATAAGCCTTATCCATTTCCCATTCTTTCCATTGATCACCCATGATGTACATGAATATCCTTGAAATGATCCCTATTGAAGCCCAACCGAAACATAATAAACTGAAATAATTCATAATAACCTCCCTTTATC
>JAIOSU010000222.1 GCA_021107455.1 Clostridiales bacterium
AATAAGTAGTTTCATAGTTGCTCCTTTCTAAAGTCAATTGGTTAACAGGAAGTACCAAAATATTTTTGTATTAATGAATCAAATGGAACCAGCATTTCATTCAATGATTTTTGAAGTTCATCTTTATGGCAAATAGTAAATTGGATTAACCAACATCGATATTCAGCATGATAACATCACTAGGAATTTTTGAAGTTCCAATCAATTCTTTAAAAACATCATCATAGTGTTTCCTCCAAACCACTTCACTAGTTTCAATGTGAGTTGAATCATTCACAATATTTAAAAGTATCAATTTCACTTTAACATCCTGATAAGATAATTTATTTAAGAACGTTAATCGATTGGATAATTGGTAATATTTCGAATACCATAATGTCTCATCATAATTGTGACCTTTTAAAGCTAGTACAGTATGTGTATCATAAAGGCTTTTCTTAATTAAATCTATACTTTTTTCTGCCTTAGCCGTACATTTTGTTATTGTCTCCTTTGTGTGAGCTTTTGCCTCTACTAAAAGAATAGTCCCATCATCGGCTTCACCAACTGCATCCCACCAAGGTCCATTATCAGGCCAAAAAGACATGTTTATGTTACTAAATTGTGTAATATCCTTTGTCTTAAACTCTTTATATTTAGCTGATTTTACTGGAGAAAGCCATGTAATATCTGATATTTGGGGTAGACATAATTTCAATTCACTGTTCAAATATTCTTCACCCACTGTAGTTAAAGTTTGGATCCAAAATTTACTTCCCTTTTTTCCTCTTCCTAAACTTGTATTACTCACGATTCAACCTCCTGATATACTAACTCTGGTATTCGCTTCAAATCCCACTCAAAATACTTTTAACAAATGAATCAAATAATACTTGTGTTTCATCCAATGATTTCTTGACTTCAACTTTCAATTTGTTTGACGGATTTTACTTAATTATGATACGGTCCATCGTAACAAATTAATACCAAAGGGTTTTGATGTCTTCTTTTCATTGTAAATTTGATTCTAGAAGTAATTTTAATAAATTATTCGGAGCACTGATAAGTGTTCCCCCACTCTGTCCGTAAAAACATTCATTCCGTCCAAACGGTTGAAATAAGAATTTTCTCAAATCATGTTTCTCACACATATCATATGTTAATTGTGTCCTCGTGAATTATTCGTACTTTTGTACGCATTTCATTTTTCCACAGTTTAATTATATTGTATAGATGAATAGTCATTCGAGCCATGAAACAAACGAATCTAAAAAGCTTCTTATCAAGTTCTTCAATATTGGCTTTCTATTAACAACCAATGAAAATTTCTCTCCATGTTTATAATAAATCTTTATGAATGCTTTTCCTAACAACCGTTTGGAGAGGTAACTATCCCTCCACATTCTCAATTGATTTACTTGCCTACACTCATTGCTCTCATAGACAACAGTTGCAACAAAGCAATTGCTATTACCAATACCACTATTGTCACTAGCGCTTCCTCTAGAAGTAATATAGTAACTGATCATCTTAACAATTTTGTCACAAACATCATAGTTTGCTTCAACAATAAATTCTTTTGTTACATCTATATGATATAAAGTAACCTTCAGCAATCTACTACTCTCACCAAGCATTTTATAACCTGGAATAAACTCACTTGCTTGAGGAGTTTGTAAAACTCCTGAAAAGCGAACATTCCATAACTGACTGCCTGAAAACTCATAAAGACCTTTAGAAACATCCGCTTCATCAGGTTCAAATCCAAATATAGTATCTGAAACATAAATTTTTCCCCAAACTTTTGACAAAGCCCAAAGTTTGTCATCCTCATCACTTGCTTTTACATAAATGCACTTTGCATATCCATTATTAAAATAATCTTGATGTGTCTTTGTTATCCTCTGCTCAAAATGACTCTCATTTAAACCAGAATTCTTATCCATGATAAAAACAGAATATTCTTCTAAAAGTCTTCGTATTTCATCATTGTCAATCAGCTCTAATGGCTTTCCTTCAGAAAAATCAATTGCATTCTTAGTGAACTTACCAGTTGTTACTAAAATTCCTTTGCTTGCTCTTTCATGTGTTACTGCACCATATAAATCCCTTAGAACTGGTTCTCCTACAGTCGATTTCCAACGTTTACATTGAATAACATATTTCCCTTTTAAGATTGGCTGTTTATTATATGCAACTAAGTCAATTCCACCATCACCAGTTACCTTAGTTGTTTCAACTTCAAAACCCATTTTAACTAATAATTCATGTATTAAATTCTCAAATTCAATACCACTTAATCCATCCAAACTTTTAGAAAAATTTGATTCCATAGTATTCAAAGTGCCAGACTTGATTTTCTCGTCGATAATTATTTCTTTATCTAAATATGAATTTATATTACTAGCAATTATTTCTAAAAATTTTTCTATCATATAGTTTTTATCATCATCATTTTCCAATTCATACGAAAATAAAATTTTCCCTATGTAGAAAAATAAGTAAAAAATATTTTCTGAAAATTTATAATCTTCGTGGCCATCCACAAATCCATTAATCTGCTCTATATGTGCAATTCTCATTGTTGAGGACGGATTTTTAAAAATGAAATCAATATCCGTGTTGTACCAATCTTGAGCATCTTCTTCATCGATATCCATATCAAGCAATGCATTGATAAGATCCAGTTTTGAATAATCTAGTAGTTCGTCTTTTGAAATAATATTCAGTGAATACAAAAGTAGGTCATTGCGAATTAATTCTCTTGTTGAAATATCAAAATCGTAAATACCAGCACGTTTTCGAATATTGTCCTCTTCATCTGCAAACTTAAGCATGCAACTCAAATCTTTCTTAAAGATCTGTACATACTCAAAATTTTCTTTTCCAAAAGTCTCCATAAACACCCTCCAAGATAATTGATTTTAATTACGTGAGATTAATTTTGTTCCTCTCTCGATACGGGAATATAAACCATTTTAAGAGGAATGATTTTCCTATATTTCTCACTCAATTGATCATAATATTTCAAAATCAGGTCCACTAATTCAGTGCCATTGATTCCCCTTATTATTGGTACACTATCCAAATACTTCTGGGCATTCTTAGTGTAGTTTGAAAGGGTTACGAATAAACCATAATCACCTTCACGCATAGCACCCTTTAAAGATTGGATTGTTGCTTCTTTAATATCACCATCAGCACTTTTTACCTGAGTCAAAATTCTCGGTGGCAACTCATCCTTATATGCAGTAATATCTATTCCGCTATCTCCACCATGAGATGATACCGATGTCCTGTATCCCATAGCATTTAAGAGATCAGCAACAAACAACTCAAAGTCGTAGCCTTTTAAATGCTTGCTAAGCTCTTTCAGAATGAAGTCTTTAGTTGTTTCAACGATGTCTTCTGCTGTAGCAGCAATGCTTTCGTCTTCTTCATCTGATGTTCCTGAAGTTTTTATGAAACCTTTATTTAAAGCAGCCAAATACTCGTCAATAAAGTTTTTCACTGAAAAAAATGACATTGCAGATCCAATTTCATATAATGCACCTTGGGAAAAAGCCGTCCTTGGAAGATGCTTCAACCATTTCACTTTTCTTTGTTGAACATACTCAGTGGCATTTGGATTATATGTATATTCGCCTTCCACTTTTCCAATATTAATCTTGCGATCTGTTTTGGAAGGATACACAACATAATCTCCAATTCGCACTTCATTGACAAAGCGGTATAGCATACCTGCACTATTAGCAATTGAACCTTTTTTTACGTCAGGATATATTATGCAATATCGCTCTTTATACGCATCTCTGTTGCTATCAATTTTGTTTAAATCTCCCATATCTTTCCACCCAAGGGCTATGACTTCTTCTTGAAGAAAAAGTTTGTCATCCATTGTGTGTATTCCCCAAACGTGAACTTCGTCGTTGCTTTTCATTTGTTAACCTCCCTTGTAATAACATTATTTATATCTTTTTTATTTAACGACCTGATTGTCATAAAATAAAAACATATTATCTAAAAAATCCAAGGATCAACTTCAAATTTCGTAAGT
>JAIOSU010000082.1 GCA_021107455.1 Clostridiales bacterium
CGTTGTAATAAATAATGTCGCTATGCCACCTCCGAAGAGCACTTGGCTCAGAATCTGACGGTTCTTTCGCCTGACGCGTTCACCGATTCCGATCAATGCAAATCCAATCAAAGCACCCGTAATTAAAGCGAGCTGCTCCGTGAAATAACCTTTGTCATATGCGAGTTTGAATATGTAACCCACACCAATCAATAGCATAAGAATGCCAAGTTTGGTAATGATGGACTCCACGGAAAATAGATTCTTGCTTTTCAAAGGCTTTGGTGTTGGTTCTGCTTCAGTTTTAGTCTGCTCTTTGATGACCTCATCCTCTTGTATGATATTGATAGGATGTTCAATCTTTTCAACTAACTCTGGTGTTTCATTTGAGTTTTGAGGTTCGAGTTCGTCCAACTTCTTTTTCAAAAAGTCCATGTTGCTATAAAGCCGTCTTATTTGCGTTTCCTGAAAACGGACTTTCTTATTAAGGTTTTGAACTGTTATAATCAAATAAAATAATATTGCCAAAAATAAGATCGTTATTAATACCATATGTATGACTCCTTTTCGTGCCCTGTATCATCATTTTAACACTTTAAAGGAGTATGGGAACAATATTATGAAATATATTCTACTGGATTCTACCCATACCTTCATCAAATGGTTTGATGACATATTGAAAGGTGTCTGTTTCCCCAATAAATAAGGTTTCCGAAATTCTGTCGTGATAGAGGTCAGCCAGACTTTCAACATTGAGATCCGGATCACTGAGCTTTCTGAAAGCCATGAGCATAAAAACATTGAAATCAGCTTTTCTGTAGACTTTATATATGATGCTCTTTTCACATTCAAAAATAAGTGATTCTATTTCAAAGAGTTCCAGTACTTCACTGCCAAAAGAAGAGTTGAAAAGGTCGTACTCCACACTCAGTTCAAATGGGTCACTGCGTTTTATCATGCCTATATACACTCCATATAATTTTTTTTATTTATCTAATCATTATACCCCAACAATTAAAGAGATTACAATGAAAAACACTCACAATATTTACTGTGAGTGTTTGGTAGATGATATTATTTCAAGTCATCGATCTTGGATGCCATGATGAAGTCGTTTCTGGAAAGCCCTCCAATTTTGTGAGTCATAAGACTGATGGTGACTCTTCCCCACCCAAGTTCTATATCTGGATGATGTCCTTCATTTTCTGCGATTTCACCGACTTTATTGACGAACTCAAGTGCTTCCTTAAAATTTTTGAATTTGTATTTATGTGTGATTTTCTTCTCTTCTATAAGTTCCCATTCCGAGTCGACTTCCTTATAAAGAGCTTCCAGTTCATCACCTTCAAGTGGTGGCGTGCCCAATGAACAAGGTTCGCAAAATTCCTGTTTCAATGATTCTGACATGTTAGCCTCCTTTTAATCCTATAAGTTTAATAGCCCATTATGGTTCTGATTTCATCTGCCTCGTCAATAGATGTCAATAGTTCAAGCAATTTGAATGCAACTCCCGCCGCTGTGGACGGACACCAAGACGAGATGATGTTGCCGTCTGTCACTATCGGGTCCTCATCAATTATTGCACCAAATGCCTCAAGTTGTCTTTGTCGTCTGCCTTCCATGAGATGATATGTCGTAGCCCGCTTCCCAACCAATATGCCACTTTTACCGAGAGGTAGTGAAGCCACACAAACAGTCGCGATATACTTCCCCGCATCGTTGAATGCCCTGATGAGCTCGAGGAATTTTTCGTTGTAAGCATCTTCGTAAAATCCATAATTCCCGAATCCGCCCGGAATTGCCAAGGCATCATATTCTTCCAAGACCACATCATCGATGAGCAGATCCACCTTCAGCTTGACATCGAACGTAGTGACAATCTCTTCTCTGAAACCGCACGTCACAATTTGCGTGTCCGAATGATTGAAACTCCTATTCCATCCGAACACATCTACAAATGCGCTCATCTCAATGAGTTCAACACCTTTGGTTAAGAATAGTAGTATTTTCATATGGCCTCCAGATTTTCAAATTGGATTTTCTAATTGGGGACAGGTACAAATTGGTACCTGGAAATCATGAAGTGCAGGGAAGGGCAGGCAAGGCAGGGAGTGCAGGAAAATCTTAAGTCAAGTTCAAGGTCAAAACATGCCCATACTTAAACTCTTTTGACTGTCCTGCTCATCCTGCTCATCCTGCTCTTCCTGCTCTCCCTGCTTTTCTTCATCCCTTAATATACTCCCAAAACAACTCTTCATTAAAATTAGCAACCAGATCAGGTGGGAACTCCATTTCATCAAGCATAAGAGTAGCTTCTTCCATAGCACCAACATGCTCAGAAAAATGGGCATCACTGCCGATGATTACCACAGCACCATGCTGTTTGCAATAGCCAAGTAATGTTTTATAGTTTTCATGTGCCCCTTCACGTGTTGCCGTCGCCCACAAAGAACTGTTGTTGATCTCAATCAGAACATGTTGCTCAATAGCTGCTAGAACAAACCGTTCATAATCAAGTGGATATCTGTTGTCATCCGGATGGCCGATAATTTTGACAACCGGATGTTTCATAGCACCAATCAAAGCATTGGTATTGCCTATTGTATCCAAATTCTCAAAACAAGTGATGTGAAGACTTGCGATGGCATAATCGAGGATTCCATGAGCTTTACCCTTGATGTCAATTTCACCACTTTCATCAAGGATGTTGACTTCAGCGCCTTTAAGTACTCTTATCCCTTCTATGAACTCTGGCAGGATTTTCAGATTGTGAAAATAGAAATGATGTGCCCCATCGGGCATCATCGGTCCATGGTCAGATACTCCGATGATTTTCATATCCTTTGCTTTTGCAG
>JAIOSU010000109.1 GCA_021107455.1 Clostridiales bacterium
AGTTTCTATTTTTTTTTAATTCTGCAACGTTTTATACTGTAAATTACAGGTTTTAGTACATTGTGATTTTGCGTGATAGTTCAAAATATCATGTGTTTATCATCTGAATTTCTAAAGAATAAAGCTTCAAACACAGTGACAAAGCTAATGTTAAGCCTAGCATCACACTGTCCATACTCATTTTTGAATGCCAATGGGTAATTCCATATATTCATTTTATTCAATTTATTGATAATGCGAATAAAAGAAATCGATTCCTTAAAGTTGTATTTACTGCTCTTTCAATACAAAAGTTGTAATAGAATGATCCGGTAAATTAATGTTTAATCCTTCTCCATCAACAACGAGACCAAGTTCTGCAATCCAACCTTCGTTTTGTGCCACCACGACTATATCACCATTTGGATTTCTGAAGGCAACAGCATGCACATCTTCTTTTGTCACACTAATTTCGAGTCTTTTAGCTCCAACTTCGATGTATTTCGAAAAATGTCCGATATAGTAATACGAGTTATTATAAATCAATTCCTTTTTATTTCGATCATACATGATCGGCGCTTCGCAATAGTTATAAACGTGATTTGGTCCTCCGGTTTCATTAAGCACCAGATTCCAATCTATCCATCCTCGACTCCAATTGTTGAAATCTCCAATGATGTTGCGACCATAGCGTTCACAATTTGACCAAGATCCCAAATAACCGTTAAATTCTGCATTTTCAGAGGTGGTTGTCAACTCCACACACCCTTCAGTAAACAGAATGTGTTTTTCAGGGAATAAGTTGTGTAACGCAGATAGATTTTCATACGCTTCACTGACATACCAGTGATTCCCCGTTCCCCAAACATATTTTGCAGCTTCAGGATCTGATAATACCACTGCTCCACGTTCAACAATCACATCTCGGTTATGATCCCATATGATAATTTTCGTCTCTGGGCACGATCTTTCCAAAACTGGACCCAAATGGTTCTTAACAAAATCTCGTTCCTCTTCAGCTGTATAGATGCAAGAATCCCACGTCTGAGTAGCTAACGGTTCATTTTGAACACTTACCCCCCAGATATCAATTTCACGTTGCTTCATTGCGTGAACAAACTTAGCGTAATAATTTGCCCATGACTCATAATATTCAGGTAGTAATTTGCCACCATAGTTCATTTCTTTTGTATCTTTCATGAAGGCCGGTGGACTCCATGGGGAGGCAAGTATCTTTATTGGCTCATTTGAATACCTCATAGCATCTTTGATCATTGGAACTACCCACTTGTCTTCTCTTGATATATCAAAGGATGCAAGTTCCTTGTCTCCCTCTTCAACATATGTGTAATTCTCAAGGGAAAAGTCACAAGAATGAATATGGACACGCCCAAGCACATACCCCAATCCTTGATCTTTCGAAAAATAAGCACGAATTGCCTCATCTCTCACTTCAGTTGGCGCTTCAGATAACGTGAAAGCTGCCGACTCAGTAAATGCACCGCCAAATCCCATAAAATCCTGATACTCATGTTTGCTGTTAATGACTATCACATCTCTTTTGGGGTCATAGTGGCCAGTTTGTCGCTCAGGTAATTGCATCCAGTATTTTGTATTGATAATACTTTCATACACTCTCCAATCTCTCATTTATTTTCGCTTATAAACCATGACAATTTTTCTCACCTGACCCGTTCGGATCTTCAGTGCCAAATCTCCTCTGATTTCCTTTATGCGCTTTCCATCAACCAAATAGTAGTCCACCATTACTTGCTCTGAATAAGTTGAAAGTGAAGTTTCGTTTTCGATGATGAACTCAATTGTTGACAGTAAAGTTGTCCTTACACGGCCTTCATGGAAAAAATCCGCATGAAGGATTGGGCGTGGCGAGAAAACAAGCTCATCAGTATACTGAAATACTGATTCTCCAAACATCATAATGTTCCAAATGCTCAGCATCTCAGCAGTCGAGCCACTTAGCCTAGCTACAAAACCCTGCCCACGAACCCTTGGATTAGGATTCAAGCTACTGGCAATAAAGCTGGAATTCTCAAGCGTTGAACGACCATATACATTTGGATCCATAAAACAGACCAAATTTGACTTTATTTCCTCAAAAAACTCATCATAAAGACCACCTTTTAACAGCCCCAAGATATATTTGTAAGTCATATGCAAAAAGTTGCTTTCTCGCTCCAACCAACCAGGAGTAAATGCTCTTATTCGACCAAGTTCATAGCTCATCTCATCCAGCATACCACTTGTTTTATATGTTTTTAATGCTTCATCATATAAATCAGATGCTTTGATTCGACTATATAAATGAGTATTTTCATCAGTTGTGCCAATTTTAAAACTCCGTGCAGGAGCTTCTAAGAAACTTGGAACTTTTTTCATATCAAATGATTTTATCTTGACTGCATCAAGACCATAAGGCGTTTTATAACCGAGCGCTTCATAATCAGTGGCAGTATATGTGAGATAAGTTGGAATCATACCTTCACTGCATTCTTTTGAACGCTGAACACCGTCCATCAACACTTTTTCAGTCTTGTCTAAAAAAGATATGAGGTCCGAACTACTTACAATGACTTCTCTGCCATTTATTCCTGTTTTTATGCGTTCCCTAAAGTTTTCACGAATCGTAGCCAACTCATCCCATCTCTGGAATAAAGTTAAATCTTTTGAGAGCACTCGGCTTATCGCGATGAAAAAATCATAATTTTCCTCGAGCAAACTAAATTCTTTTGTGCAATTTCCCTTTAAAAATCGTACAATACGAACAAGCTCAATGGTTTCGCTCATCCCCGAGGCAAAAACACCCGGCAAGCCATTCATCGCATCATTCCAACCTGGTTTATTGGCTTCCATTTCAATCCCCATACCGTACGGATCCAGTGATGAAAATTTATTGAGCACAAGTGTCAAAAGCTTTTGAACCAAATTTGTCTTATAGATTTCACCTGATTGTTTCCTGACCCAGTTGGACTGATTGAATCGATTTGAATGTGCTTCTTCTTCAATGGCACCATATTGTCTAACTTCACCATTACTATCAAGGCCATGTTTTTGATTTCTAGGTAAAACTGTGACAGGACTATCGAAATATTGATACGTTGTGTCCTTATACAGTAACTCTATAAGCTGATCAGGAAAAATGCTGAGATAACTTTCAATCAGATCAAAATTATAAGTCCAATGATCCACCCAGAATCCTTCCCCAAAGACCGCTTCAACATGTTGAATGGCATGGGAAAGCACTTTATCCATAAATGCCTCTTCAGATATCCTCAGCTCGACTTCATTAAGCAAAATTTGCATGCCTAATTTTCCGGGAGTGAATTTACCTTTGAATACTTCTTTCAGTTCTTCTTGATTGGCAGTGACATATTGATCAATTAGTTTCTGTGCGACTTCCTCATCTATTGTGAATGTTGTTCCTTGCACACCCAAAGGGTTATACCCATCCAGCTGAATTAGATCCATGAATACCTTTACATTAAAAATTCCAGCATCGGGTACAAAGAAGACATCATTCCGTCTGTTTTGATTTACATCTCTAAAGTTACCATTCCCTTGGGAATAGAATTCTGGTGACAAAGTGAAAAAGTTATAGTCACGTTCTGGATCTCCATGTTTTCTTGAGAAAACATGATAAACTTTTTTGTGATCACCCTCACCAAAAACCAAAGGATACCCACCTCGTAAAGTATTATCCAAGAAGTTTTGCTTGATATATGCATCAAAAAGTGGAAAATTGCTCTTTGTATCGACAACGTCGACCAGTGAATCTATCATATCCACAGCCTCTTTAAATTTACCTGTGATAAACTCTTTTTTTGAAATCGATATTGCCTTTTGATTAATGATAGAAACCTCAGAAACATGGCCGATTATCGTGTTGATTTCTATACTTACGCCCTTTGGAACTGTTTTTGAAACCGGGGTAAAGCCACAAGGTACTTTATTGACGATAACTTGATTGTTGAGATCAAGGTCAGCAAGTTTTCTTCCCATCAACCCAAATGGCATAGTCAATGATGTATCATATCCAAAGATTAACTCTAGATCAACAATCGGTCTTATAAGTTCGTGATCTTCAATGAATGATAAATAAAAGTGGCCTTTACTATGTGATGATACTTCAGCTTCATCACCACTAGATGCTCTAAACTTGTAAAATGGGATGTTGTTAGCTATATTTTCAACACCCATCCAAGAGACCATCAAATTTGACATATTTTTATAGCTTTCATTTGTTGCACCCGAGGGCAGGATATTGGCAATACCATCAACTACATCAATAAGCCTGTTTTCACCGAGATTTATGATTTCCACAGTTCTCACAAGTCCAGCAATAGGTTCATTTGTCAATCCAAAATAAGTCACTTTATAATGAATATTCCTAGATTTATTGATTTCTTCCACTGAAAAATGTTCTCTTGATATATACATATTTCTTACAACATCATCATGAGTATTAACCGCAAACGGTTCAAAATATTCGCCATCAACCCTGACAAAACTTCTAAATCCATATTTATCAACATACTGATAACTCGTATTTGCAGGGAAGAACTCTAGTATAGGTTCATTTTTATCCTTAATACCAAAACTGGTTATTCCTTGTCCACGATTTGCATAAAATGCCCATATCGGAATCCCTTTAACCCCCGCAATACCAGGTAAAAAACTAGAGAAAGTTTTTTGTTTATCATAATTTTCTATTACAAACTGATTATCTTTAAAATAGTAACTCACACAGCCTCCTTATTCGCAATTCGGAACTCCGAAAAAACGTAATCGATTTCGTTGCCTCTATTTTAACAGATGTTCATTTAAAAGCAAATAAAAAAAAGTACATTAATTTGTACTTTCTCTAATAATCAGTTCCACCGGTACTCTTTTTACGATACCCGGTGCTATATTCGTTTCTTGGTTTATGAGTGCTATCAAGTGTTTAGCAGCCTCAGTTCCAATCATCATTTTGTTTTGAGAGACCGTAGTAAGTGAAGGTGATGTATAACGCGTCAACTCGATATTATCGAACCCTATCACCGAAACATCCTTCGGAACTTCATATCCCAGTTCTTTAAGTGCGATTATTGCACCTAGAGCTATATCATCACTCGCTGCATATATAGCATCTGGAATACCACTATTTTGCTTGATCAGTTGTAACAAAGCGTTTTTACCACTGTTATAATCATAATTGTAGGCTTCAACTACTAAATTCTCGTCCACTGTCATCGTATGATTTTCAAGTGTGTCTTTGTACCCCTGCAAACGCTCCAGTGCCGAGAAGGAACGCATTGGACCAGCTATGTGGGCGATGTGCTTAGCTCCTTTCAGCATCAGATATTCGAGTGCCATTCGAGTCCCCTGAAAGTTGTCAGAAATAATTGTTGGAACATTGATCAGCCCATTGTCAACTGTGACTATCGGGATTCCACTCTCTGTCAATTCCTTTAAATTTGTATCATCCACATCTACTGTCAAAATAAGAACGCCATCGATATTCTTATATTTACACCACTCCAGATACGTTAATGATTGTGCGCCAACCCTTTTAGACACAAAAGTCACTTCATATCCCAGGGCTTCAACATATGACTTAAATTCTTGTAAGACCCCACTAAAAAAGTGATGCTCAAGACCGATATTCAAATCTTCACTAAATAAGATACCGATTGACCAGCTGTTTTTTGTTTTGAGCAGTCTGGCATTGGAATTTGGGACATATCCCATCTCTTTTGCAAGCGCTATAATCTCTTCTTTTCGTTTTTTGCTCACTTGGTTTGAATTGTTCAGCGCTTTGGAAACCGTACTTGACGCACAACCAGCCCTCTTTGCGATATCATAAATAGTTACCATTGTCTTCTCTCCTAGTAGATCCATAAAGACCTACATTTGGTCTCATTTGTCTTGTCTCAAATACTTTACTTATTCATTCTATCAAGAAAACCTACTTAATAAAAGTGGTTAGTCAAAAGACTTCACCAATTTTATTCTCCAACCATCCTTTAATTCGAAAAATACGTTCAGCCTCTTGGTTTTTTCCATTCCATATGAGTTGATTAAGCTCATGTTCCAACTGATATACAGTAAGTCGAGTTTGTATGTCATCATATTTATGAGTGATTGTACTCGATTCAAAGATTGCCCTAATAAGTGGCTCAAACTTCATACCATTATCTGGAGGGTAGATGCACCAATGTATCAGATGAGATAGTTCAAAATCCTGTTCTCCAAACTGTGAGCACTCCCAATCAATGATTCCTGCCAACTTACCCTCGTTAATAATAATGTTTTTTGGGTGTAGATCATTGTGTATAAGCCTTGCTCCAATTTGTTGATCCAAACAAGACATATTGGAGTTCAAAAATGCAAAAGCCTCATCAATCACTTTTTTATTTTCTTGGCTAAAGTCAATTGTAGACAATGTCGTTTTTAGAATTTCCACATATTTCTCATGCCCTTCTCGCCAAGTTTTTAAGAATCTTGGAATCGTTGGCACATAATGCCCAACATCATAACAAGTATCTCCTATGCCATGCAATTTTTCCAGAAATTCTGCAATCTGAAGCCCAATGTCATAGATCTGCCGGTCTGTCAATTCTGGAAGTACATCGAACAAATCTTTACCTACAATGTAATCACAAATCATGTAGTGGTAATTCTCATCCAAAATTGTCCACGAGCCACTAGCATGAACTTTTGGTACTAAATCTAGTGTCTTCACACGTTGCAGCTGAAGTACCTCATCCAAGGCTGATTTGGAAAGTCGAAGCATAACCCTGCGATCTATCAAATAATCACTTACTCTGTGATTTTCTTGAAACTTTTCAATTTTTACAGCATTTATATTATTTGACTTCATCAATTCCAGAATCTCTTGCATGACTCGACTCCATAGTAATATTTTTTTGATTTTTCTACACAACCGCTAATACCAATTGCTTGGAAAGTTTTTCTTATATATGTTAAACCGTACTTATTATTGTATACTTTGACACAAAACAGCACAAATCTGAATGATGATGCTGAAAGTATTCTACGTTGAATTAATCTTTTAGATTATCTTCCTTAAAAATATGAAAGTGTCATGATCAGATAAATCCTCATCAAAAACATAACCGGAAGTCTTAAAAGCTTTGAGACCTTCCACAGTTTCTATCTTATTTTCTGCCATAAATTTGACCATTTCTCCCCTGGCCATTTTTACAAGAGTTCCTTTTTCAATCACTTTTCCTTCTATTATCTCCCCAAATATACACGTGACAAATCGGATGTCGGGATTCAAATGCCTAGAAACACATTGACTGTACTCTTTGGATGCCAAGTTCACAATGCAATGGCTTTCTGAAAAAAGTTGGTCAGCAATCTTAGTACTCCAAAACTCATATAGCGAACTGAAGTCATCCCCTTTCATTTTGGCCTTCATTTCCAATCTGTATGGAGCAACACCATCAAAAGGCCGCAACAAGCCATAGAATCCAGACAATATTCGCAAATGTTTTTCAAGATATGCATATTCATCGGTTTCCAGCACACCAGCAGCCATTCTCTGATATTGTATACCTTCATATGCTATGAGTGCAGGAGTTAACCGCTCGAACAAATCCATACTATACATTCGATTATGGTTTAGTTCTGCAATATTGTCACTACACTGCCATAACAATTTCAACTCTGGTCGTCTCAATCTTTTTATATAGGACAACAAACATTCCGATTCTTCAATAAATTGTGGCAATTGATGGTAACTCAACGAATCTGTGTCTTTTTTCATTTTTTTTGCAGGTGATATAATGATTCTCACGATTTACTCCTCAATCTTTTTGAAATCTTTCAACATTTTTTGATAAGCAGATTCCAAATAATCAAAGTTCACTTTATAATTATATCTTCCTTCTCGTTTATCCAGCAGAATCAATTTGCTGGATGTCAGGTTACCGATATGATAGGAGATCGTTGCTTGAGAAACACCAAGAATTTCAGAAATCTCCTTGGCCGTCTCAACACCCTGTGCTATCATTCTGACCACTTCATACCTGGTTTTATCTCCCAGATTCTTGAACAGGAGGACACGCTCTTTCAGTTCACTTTCTTTTGCGTTCCTGATTTTTTCCATGAGAGCTTCAACATCCAGCCCCCACCTGATGTACTGGACATTACTACGTAAATTGAATTCCAAAATGTAATTATTTATTACAGAAATCAAAATATTGCCATTTGGTAGGAGTTCTTTACTCAGCATTTGATTGCTCATCTCAAATATTGCTTCTCCATCAGTTAAAGTCAGTTGCTTAATGATTTTTTCTCCCATTTTTACGACTTCGCTTTCCCGTACCCGATAAAACGCATCAAAAATTGGTTCAATGATTTTAATAAGTCGAATCCATTCCTGAGTCGTCTCTTTGGGATGTCTTAATAATTTTGATATCTTCCAACGTTCTTCATCACTCAGTGGAATTTGCTCAAGCAGTTCTATATGTGAGTCCATTCCCATTGCATCCCCATTTTCATGAGTGTCCCGCACACCAATGAGCAGCGATTTCAATTTAGCTAGAAAACAGTTCAATAATTCTTCTTCGCTTCGACTGGTAATGAACTCCAGGTAATCTCCTGCGGATTCATAACCAAAAGGAGCATATGATTTTGACAAAAGAGAAGGCAGACTCTGATCCTCAAAATAGAATTTTTGAATGTCTGCCTCATAAGGCTTCAATGCTTCCACATAGGCTTCATATTCTTTCATTGCCTCTTCGGGAACATACTCCATGTAAGGACTCGACTCAAGCTCTTTTCTATATTTTTTATCGAAAAAAATGGACTCCGGGAAAAAAAGCAAATCGACTATTCTGCTTTCAACTGGGAAAAATTCATATCGCATGGTTCCTCCTTTTCAACCTTCAAGAATGGTTTTCTAAAATAAATAGTTGCACCTAGTACTATGATGCCTACAACTCCAAATGTCAAACCTGCCGAGAACATATCAATGCCAATACCGAATAAAATCTGACCTATTGGAATCGTCGCAATCAATCCAAGATCCATAACCGAACCTACACGCCCCATATATTCTCTCGGAACTATGGTCTGAAACATCGTTCCTAACGCTATATTTACAATTGTAACAAATAAACCGATCAAGAAAAACATGGATGTTATCAGTATCATTGGAATTGTATTGGTTGCAAAATTTAGTATAAAACCAGTGCTGGAGAAATAAGATAGAACGAGGACTAAGATACTGATCAGGAAGAATGTCATTATGACCAATCTTCCAATTTCAATTTTCTTTGCACGTTTACCAAGCACTAACGGAGAAATCAACATCGACCCAGCAAAGATGGCTGAGACAGCACCATATTGTATTTCAGTCCCTCCAAGAACATCTATTATGACATATATGACTCCAATGCTCATCAAAGGTCCTAACGAGAAATTTAGAAACACACCAAAAGCGATGATGTTAAGCAGAATTTTATACTTTTTAAGTATACCTATGCCTTCCACAAAATCCCTTTTGAAATTATGTAGATCAAACCTTTCAGGTTCTTTATTGCTTTTAGGGATATTAATGTTCATCTCAAGGATAGCTGAGAGTACAAAACTTACCGCATTGACAACCAAAATAATTTGAAGCCCCAAAATTGCGTATAGAGCTGATGCGAGCATCGGCGAGACGATATTTGCTGTACTGGATATGACAGAACGTACACTGTTGGCATCAAAAAGCTGATCCTTTTCAACAATACTTGGAATCACGGCAATCATTGCACTACCAAAAAATATTTCAATGATTTCCAAAACAATTACAAGAGTATAAATACTAAAGAGACTCAACCCATTGTTCAAATAGAAATAAATCGCATATCCACCAATCAGAACACCATTCAACAAATCAAGTCTTACAATCATCTTCTTGCGATCAAACCAGTCTCCGAAAACGCCAGCTATAGGTGAAAGAAAAATTCTCGGGAGTATTGAAATCGCAATCAACGATGCAAACTGTGTTGCTGATCCTGTAATGGCAAACACATAAAGCGACAAAGCAAATTGTTGCATATTCGAACCCATTATCGATGTTACTTTTCCAATCATAAGTTTTCTAAAGTCTTTATTTTTTAAGATGTTCATATAATCACCCTTTCAAATATTAGATAATTATATTATAGAATAGATACATGTATAAGTAAATAGTTTTTCATAATTAATTTAGACAAATATCTAATCGTGCAATAAAAAATGGATGCCCCCTTTCGGATGGCATCCTTCATTTATGGTGTCATTGGAGGAAGCGTTCTACTTTGTGACAATTGTTCGAATCCATAAGCTATTTCGAAAAGTGTGGGTTCATCCCATCGCCTTGCCATGAACTCAATGCCAATCGGCACCCCAATTGGCGCTTCATGATTTTTCTTCGAGAACCCCGCTGGAACAGTAACAGCTGGAAAACCCAGGGTAGATGCCAACATGCCATTTCGACCTTGTTGAGTTTGAAGCCCCACATGCTGAACAAGAATATTTTGATGTGGATAAACAAACGCATCCAACTTATACTCTGCCATAACATAGTAAGCAAGACTTCTATTCCTAATTATGTTTAAAAGTTTATCTTTATAGCCTTCCAGTTGATTAGGATCTTCCACTTGAGCACATTCCTTTATAAAATCTGCAATGACCGGGTACAATCGGTCGCTGTTTGCAAGGTATTGGAAGTTTGGTACAGGACAATCAGCCGCGTTTGAAAAATAAAGATCCAGTTGCTTTTTAAACTCGTAATATTGAACATCACAATCTTTTCCGATACGGTTCATTTCAAATTCCGGCACATCAACAACAATTACTTCTGCGCCGTTATCAACCATCAACTGGAGTGATTCTTCCATAATTCTATTTACATCAGCATCATTCCCCTGTGCATTTGAAAGCAGTCCCAGTCTTTTGTTGCGCAGCCCATCCAGTTTCAAATGTTCAGTGTAGGAAGTAGGTATATGACCACTCTGTTCAGCACTTAAAACATCTTCCGGGTCAAAACCAACACATACATCCAACAAGATAGCCACATCCATAACACTTCTGGTAAGTGTTCCTGCTGTGTCCTGAGTCTCAGTGACGGGTATGATCCCTCCTCTAGATAAGAGTCCTGTCGATGGCCTAAATCCTACCAAATTGTTTGCACTTGCAGGACTGCGCACAGAGTTTACCGTATCAGTACCAAGTCCACTGACGGCAAAATTCGCAGCGACAGCTGCACCTGTGCCTCCAGAAGACCCTCCAGGCGTTCTGGTCAAGTCATATGGATTCAGCGTTTGCCCCATCAGAGTTCCATCTGTGAAACCATGACAAGCAAATTCCGAAAGATTTGTTTTTGCAAGAATCACAGCGCCAGCTTCACGAAGTTTTTCAACTATAAAAGCATCCCTTGTTGGATGATTCTCAGCTAATAAGACACTTGAAGCCGTTGTTGGCATATCCATTGTATTGATATTGTCTTTGACGACAATTGGGATCCCATGGAGATTACTTAACTTCCCTTTGTTCTTTCTTTCCAGATCCAATCTCTTGGCATCGTCTATCGCGTGTTTGTTAATGGTAACAATTGAGTTTAACTTTGGTCCCTCTTGATCGTATGTTTCAATACGATCAAGATAAAACCTCGTCAACTCTAAAGATGTGATTTCATTCTTTTCCATTGCGTTTTGCAATTCCATTATACTCTTTTCCAGTGGTTGAAATATCATAATTCTTTCACTCCTCATAGGCTTTCAAAGCAATCTAATCCATGATATTTCTTAGAATTCCAACGCCTTCAACCACACTCTCGATCACATCACCCTTTTTGAGATAAACTGGAGGAATCATTCCCGCACCGATACCGGATGGCGTACCTGTGATAATAACGTCACCAGGAAATAACGTCATTCCCTTTGAAAGGTCAGAGATCACATAAGGAATATTGAAAATGAAATCATCCGTATTTCCGTTTTGCCTCAATTCACCATTCACCTTGAGTGAAATGTTAAGATTATGAGGATCGACAATTTCATCAGCTGTAACAATATATGGACCAAGCGGGGTTGTATCATCAAGTCCTTTCGCATAGGCATATTGAGTCAAAGTTTTCTGAATATCCCTTGCAGTGATGTCATTGGATATGGTGTATCCAAAAACATAGTCCATTGCCTCTTTTTCAGTGACGCGACTACATTCTTTTCCTATGACCACCGCCAACTCCACTTCATAATCCATCATCGAAGAAATTCCGGCATGTAAACTTATGTTCCCATTGTGTGCTACGGCCCGATTGACCCTACGCCAGAAATAACTGCAATGCTTAGGCCTTATATACTCAATACCATTGATGTGGCAGGTCTCTTTTACATGTGATACATAGTTCTGAGATACAGAAATTATATCTCTTGGTTTTGGAATTGGTGCGAGCAACACGACCTCATCAATCGGCAAACCACTGCAAATCTTATCGGCAATATTTTTCTTAAGCCGCTTTCTCTCTTGTTCTGTGATGCCCTTAATAAGATCGACCATATTTTTGTAATCAAGACCCAATTCATTGATCGAATAGATTTCAGTTCCACAATTGGAAAGTACACCGATGCTTTCCTCAGAATTATACATATAAGTTGCAAACTTCATCAGTTATCTCCCTATCATTAATTTTATAATAATCCATGCACGTCTGATCTGTACAGACACCGAAAATAAATCGGTCAGAGTGTAGACGTTATATTTCACTGTTACTTAGCATTAGCAAATTGAGGCTCAACTGATTTAGATACGTTTTTGTGAGCTAAAGTTTCCTCTACAACCACATTTTTTCTACCGTAGAAAACATCTCGATCCAGTTCCTTTTCACTAGCTGCGACAAATGTTGCACAGAACACGTCATCAACAACATTTAACGGTACTCTAGTAATAGCGAGAATCCAATCAATACCAGCAAACAGAGCAACTCCCTCTAGTGGGATACCATTGAGTGCAAACACAATTGCTATTGCCACAATTCCACCACCTGGAACCATTGTGTTTCCAAAAGAAGATAATACCGCGGTCACACCAAGCATTACCATTGCAGACAAAGACAATTCAACGCCCATGATTTGAGCAATCGTCATACTTGCTAACACAGTCAATAGAACGCCTCCATCTGTATTAAGCGTACCTCCTAGTGGATTGACAAAGTTCGATATTCTCTTGCTGATGCCCATGTTTTCTTCTGAATCCAGCAACTTCATCGGAAGAGACATTGCTGACGAAGTAGTGGTTGCTGAAACAATAAAGGTGCGTTTTACGTTTGCAAACAATCTGAATAGGCTTACTTTTGCATATGCAGCAACGCTCATTCCAACAATCAATAGGCAAGCGATATTTGCAACAGTAATAACAACAATAAATTTAAAGAGCGGAACTAGAATTTCAATACCATTTTGACCGATCATATTTGCTGTAAGTGCAAATATACCGATTGGAGCAAAATTCATGATAATAGTAACAACCTTCATTATAAGCACATTCATATCCAGTATAAAATCGTGAATTCTCTTGATGGGCTCAAGGTGTTTATAATACGATATGGTAATACCTACAATCACTGCAAAGAGGATGATCTGAGTGATTGAGTTGTTGTTGAATGCCACAAAAATATTCTTTGGTACGAATGACATAATTGCATCAGAAACAGTCATCCCCGTTGTATTTCCTGTGTATTCCGACAACTGGATATTAATAAGTCCCGACCCAGGTTTAAACACAAAACCAAACAATACAGCAATTGCTCCCGCCAAGGAACTTGTAAGTACAAATGAAAATAAAGTTTTAAACCCTATGGAACCCAAATCTTTAATCGCCAATGTCATAACAGATTCCAATAGCGCACCAAAAACCAGGAATGGAACCATCATAGAAATCAGATTGATAAATATATCTCCTAAAATCTTAATGTAGATCGTGTTCTTACCGAAAATTACTCCAACTGCAATACCAAAAATCGCGGCGAAAATCATTTTCTTAGAAAATGATAGCTTTTTCATATAAGTACCCCCATTTTTTTAGATTCTATTTGCTAATTCTAATACCGCTTTCTCAAAACACTCAATAGGTGCATTAGTAATTCCTGCGCCGATGAACCCCACTCCAGCGTTTTTGTGCGCTATACCTGTTGTAATGATTGGCAAAATTCCTGTTTCCAATACTTTTCTTACATCAATACCACTTGGCCCACCTCTAAAGTCAAGATTCGGCATGGAAAAATTAGAGTTCTCTGCAAATGTGATTTCATACATTTTTTTCGTAATTACCAAGCAATCCTCTGAATTGCCACCGACGAATTGTACAATCGCAGGAGCACCGGATAATGCAAATCCGCCTACACCACCAGCTTCAGTGATGGCACTATCCCCCATATCCAAATTCGCATCTTCTTTTGAGAAACCAGGAAGATAAAGACCTTCAACAAATTGGGAAGGTCCAGTGAACCATACATTACCCTCACAACCGCTGACCCTAATTCCAAAATCCACTCCATTTCTGGATAGCGCTGTAACAATTGTACTGTTTTTTACTCCATGAGCCGCATCAAGGCTAGCTTTTAAAGCTGGCATTGAAAGACTTAAAAAATAATGGTCATTTGTATTGAGATTATTGAGCACTCTCATAAATACATCTTCTTCGAGTTGAGCTCTTACTAAAAGTGGAAACAATTCTTTCATGAATAAACTGCTTCCCGCTTTGTTCCTGTTGTGACATTCATCTCCCATATGCAGCGCTTGCGAAATCATCGAACGCAAATCAATTCCGTTTGAACCGGAAAGGACTTTGTGTAAAGTTTCTGCAAGTTCACCATGAACCCATCTGAAATTTTCAATCACATCTTCATCATAGGCTCCAAATCGAAGTACCTTGGCTCTACTTCCTTCAGTCAAAGGGCAAAACGACATATTCCCATGCTTTACATTCTTTACGACGTGTACATACATGGATGCTGAGATTACACCAGCCATTGGCCCCACTGCGCCATAATCGTGACATGGAGCAAATGTTATCTTTCCAGATTCCACAAATTCAATCGCTTCCTCTGGTGTCTTTGCAAACCCCTCAAACAAAACCAAACCGATAATCGCACCTTTCATTGGTCCACACATATGATCCCATTCAATGGGTGGTCCTGCCTGCAGAATCGTATATGGAGTCATGTTAGGAATTACATCAATAGCCTTTGCAACATCAACCAATAAAGGTTCCGCTTCAAAAAAACGATTCATCGCTATTTGATTGGCTTCATTTATTTCTTCTGAGTATAGTTTATTTAAAGCAGCCAACATTTCATCGTTTTTGGTGCGAGGTGGAGTCCATTCAATGTTCAATGTCTCAACTTCTTGATCGGACATTGATTTGCTGAAAATATCAGTGCCAACATTGATGGCTTTAATATCTGATTTTAAAAACTGGTTAATTAAACTCATGCTTTTCTCCTCCTAATCACTTCCGCAGCTATTCTTGCAGCCTCAGCATTACTATCCGCAACGATAACCCCAGCAGAAATTAAGATGTCTTTTTGCTTTTGGAGCCCTTGGAAATCTTTCTCTGTACCACATACAGATGCAATGATTACAATAGAACTGGATATAGCCTTTGCTTCTTTAATAGCTTTAATTGCCACACCGGCAGGATCTTCATGTGCTCCGTAACCGAGTACAAAATCAAGTAGAATTACTGCTGTATCGTCATCTTTAGCTACTTGAACAATTTTTTCGTTTCTGAGTGTTGGATCAATCATAGGATGAGGTCTTCCAGTTGTAAACTGATCATCACCTAAATCCAAGAATAAGTGCCCTTTTGATGAGTCACCCAAGCAATTATTAAATACGTACTTTGATTCACTGCATAGTGTTCCCCCGCAAAAAAGTCCTTTCACATTTTTTTGTTCTGCAGATAGTTTTTTCGCCATTTCATCTGTAAAAGATAAATCTTTGGTTACCAGATTAAGTTTGATCCCAGTTGCCTCAAGTGATTTCAAAGCAGCTTGTTCGAAGGTTGACGCAAAGAGAAGGTTGTTTCTATCTGCCAAGCTTTCCATGTAGCCCATGAAACATATGATGACCGTTTTACCACAATGCTCTGCAGATGAGATGATCTTGTTGGCAACGGACTTTGATGGTGGTTTCGAAATAAGAATTATACACTCTGTCTCTTTGTCATTTTTTAGGGCTTCAAGGGCATCAATCATCATAATGCCTCCGATTTCCTCACTTAAATCCCTACCTCCAACTCCTATCGCATGTGTAATTCCTCCACCAAATCTGTCTATAAGGACTGTAACTTCCTGTATTCCTGTTCCAGTTGCGCCAACCACTCCAATATTCCCTTTTCGGATGTCATTAGCAAAACAGAGCCCCTTATTATTGATAATGGATGTGCCACAGTCTGGTCCCATCATCAGTAAGCCTTTCTTACTGGCATAAGTCTTAAGCATTTTTTCTTCTTGAATGGACACATTGTCACTGAACATCATGACGTTCAGACCACTAAGCAATGCTTTTTGTGCCTCAATATAAGCATAGCGTCCAGGTACTGAAATAACTGCCAAATTGGAATCCGGTTGATGATTCAATCCGGTTTTTTGGCTTACTGGCACATGTTCTGACGAGCCACCAGTTCCACCACTTTGTTTCTTCTTCAAAAGCAAGGCATCAACTGCTTTAAGCACGACATCTTTTACTGTGCTGTCACTAGTTTCAAAAGCGATGATCAAATCATTGGGAGTTGCATTTTCTGTATCCGAATTCGATAGTCCTCGATCCACAAGCAGTCCTTTGTTAAGCTGCGTCCCCATACAAATGGACGCCTCCAACACTCCAGGAATCTTGGTGATCTCAGAAGTCACTATCATTAGTGTTACAGAATCATAGTACTTATTCTGATTGATGATTGCATATGACATTTTTTCACTCCTAAATTTCTTTTTTTCTTTGTAATACCGAACTATTTAAGAAATGTTTCAGATATTGATTTTGAAGCTGTTCCTAATTCAACTGGATATCCCAGCTCGAATAAAGACATCTCAATAGCACCCATAATTGCATAAATATCTAATTTATGGATTGAACCCAAATGCCCAACTCTGAAAATCTTACCTTGTAATTTTTGTAGCCCTCCTCCCAATACTACACCATATTTTGATTTTAATATATTTGAAAATTCCTTAAATACTATTCCATCAGGCATATGAATAGCTGTCACTGTATCAGATTCATATCCTGCTTCTGCATAAAGTGATAGCCCCATAGCTTTTATTGCGTTTCTTGTAGCTTCCGCCATAAGAGAATGTCTCTTCCATACATTCTCTAGTCCTTCCTCTTCGAGAATATCAAGAGCTTCTTTTAAGCCAAACAGCAGAGTTGTTGGTGGCGTGTATGGCATTTGATACTCTTCCATTTTCGCCCTTACTGCTTTATAGTCCCAATACCATTTTGGCAACTTCGATTCCTCTGTAAGCTTCCATGCTCTTTCACCCACAGCGATCATGCTGAGTCCAGGAGGTAACATGAATCCCTTTTGAGAAGCTGTTATTGCAACATCCACTCCCCAAAGGTCAGTTTCAAAAGGCATACAGGCAAGTGAACTCACAACATCTACAATCAATAATGCAGGATGACCACTTAACTTCATCATTTTGCCAATCGACTCAATATCATTTGTGATTCCAGAAGTTGTTTCGTTTTGTGGCAAGCAAACTGCTTTGATTTCATGATTTAAATCGTTCTTAAGGACCACTCCAATTTCTTCGGACCTTACAGTCTCACCCCACTCCTTATTGACTTTTATTACATCAACCCCATAATTTTCAGCTATGAGTGCTACCCGTTCACTAAACAACCCATGACATGCTACTACAATTTTATCACCAGGAGAAAAAAAGTTGACTATAGCCGATTCCAGTCCACCACTGCCTGAACTGGGGAAAAATAAGATATCATGATCCGTCCTAAATACTTTCTTCAAGGATTTTAAACAATATTTTAAAAGCGCTTCAAATTCAGGACCTCGATGATTGATCAGAGGCATCGACAAACTTCTTAATATTCTAGGCGGTATATTTGTAGGGCCTGGGATTTGTAAATATTCATCTCTTTCCATTATTTCCCTCCATTGATAGTGATTCAATTATATATTCGACCGCTGCGATGACTTCATGAAGGTCGTTTTCATCAATACCATAATGCGTAACCATTCTAAATGATGTGTCAGAAATTTTTTTAGCTTTAATTCCCTTATCCAACAATCGTCCTAGGAAAGCGTCGATTGATATGGGCAAGTCTTCAAGCGAAGCAGTGACTATATTCGTATGAATCCTAGAGGGATCCACTTTCAATCTGCCAACTTTTGATAAGCCTTGTCCTAGAATCTGGGCGTTTTTATGGTCCACTTCAAGCTGTGGCAACATTGTATTTAGTGCTACAATTCCTGGTGCCGCCAAGAATCCTGCTTGTCTGAAACCTCCACCGATTCTTTGTTTGATCCACCTCGCCTTTGCTATAAACTCTTTGTCCCCGGCCAGTATGGCTCCAAATGGTGCAGCTAATCCTTTTGTCAGGGCAAACATTACTGTATCCACGTTCTTAACAATCTCCTTGACAGATTTTTTTGAGGCGGCTGCAGCATTAAATATTCTTGCACCATCCAAATGGACTGGAATGTTATGTTTTTTAGCCAAATCACATATAGCATTAATATTTTCAAGTGGTACGACTAATCCAGCATTTAAATTGTTCGTATTTTCAAGGCAAATCAATGAAGTTTTAGCATATTGAATTCCTTTTAGTTGAATCGCGGCTTCCATTTTCTTAATGTCATAGACTCCATCAGGAACTTCAATCGACCTGGTCTGTACTTGTGATAGAGCAGCAAGTGCACCGACCTCCAAATTATAAATATGTGAAGTGTCACCCACAATGACTTCTTCTCCACGGTTCGTTAGGGTCATAACCGCAATTTGGTTGCCCATTGTTCCTGAAGTGACAAATAGAGCATCTTCTTTGCCTAACAAGCTCGCTGACAGCATCTCAAGTTCCCTTACCGTTGGATCCTCACCCATAATATCGTCACCGACTACTGCACTATACATAGCTTCTCTCATCGCCTTTGGAGGCTGAGTTACAGTGTCAGAGCGAAGATCAATGAATTTATTCAAATCATTTCCTCCTACGTTTGTAATGTTTTCAACACTACTATAATAGAGCAAGAAGCATGCCAGACACATACACAGTTCATATCAATCAATATTAATGAATTAGTGTTGGAATTTGATTTTTGAAACAATTGCGTTTCATTACGAGAAACACAAATGGTTCAGCTTGTGAAACATTTTCGTTTCACAAGCTGAACCATTTATTGTTGTAACACATCCAAATTATATTTCTTCATTTTTCTCCATAAAGTGGTTCTGGATATACCAAGTTCCTTTGCAGTGAAATTAATGATCCCTAAATTTTTTTCCAGGGCATTTATTATCATTTCTTTTTCTGAACTGACAAGCATACTTCTTTCCTCAAGCTTAAAGTTGATAGTGTTGGATTTATGTTGATGATCCGGTGTTGTATCACTTTTTATATGGTCCATCACAATAAAGTTTCCCTCAATATCACTCAATTCAATATAAGAATGTTTTGAAACAACCATCAACCTTTCAACAAAATTCCTTAACTCTCTGATATTTCCTGGCCAATTATATAAACTCAAATACTTTAATACCTCATTACTCAAAGTGATTTTAGGTTTACTCAATTTTTGACTGTAATATTGGATGAAGTGTTCTATTAGGTATGGAATATCCTCGTGTTTTTTTCTTAAAGGCGGAATTACAATCTTCAAAACATTAAGTCTATAGAATAAATCTTCCCTGAATTTTCTTTCTTGAACCAATTTATGGAGATTTCTATTAGTTGCTGTTATGACCCTTACATCAATGGGGATCACTTTGTTGTCTCCAATCCTCATCACTTGCTTTTCCTGAAGTACTCTTAACAATCTTCCTTGAATCAATGGATTCATTTCGCAAATTTCATCCAAGAATATCGTTCCCCGGTGCGCAAGTTCAAACAGTCCTCTTTTACCCTTTTTGTCAGCCCCAGTAAAAGAACCTGGAGCATAGCCAAAAAGTTCTGACTCCAATAAATTTTCAGGAAGTGCCGCACAGTTGACCGCTACAAAAGGACCTTCAGCCTGATGGCTATAATTGTGGATGCTTTGAGCCATGACTTCCTTACCAGTACCTGTTTCTCCTTCGATTAAGATAGTTGAATTTACTTTCGCATATTCTTTACCAATTCTAACTGCTTCTTTAGTTTCTTTACTGACGCCAATAATTTCATTGAAAGTATATTTTGCATACAGTCCTGTAGTGTAAATCTCTTTTCTGATTTTCTCTTCCATTCTTTGAATATTATTTACATCCTGAAGCATGGATATTCCATCTACTACTTCGCCATTGATTTTGACAGGTATATTCGAAACCATGATTTTACTGTCCCGAATATTCTTAATAACCTCCATGTCTCCAATGCCACTACTCAACACATCAGTAAGTTCAAGTTGCGGAAGCACTTGGTCTATATGCATTCCAATAACGTCCATACCGTTTATATTCAGCAATTTTTCTGCTGTTGAATTAAAAATATTCAAATATCCATCTTTATCGACGGATATTATTCCATCCCTGGAATTCTCCACTATAGTTCTAAACCTTTGCCCCTTTTTGTTTTCCTCATGCATGGCGATTGCCACTCGTCTGGCTTCTTCTATCGCACTTATGATTGCCTCTTTTCCGGTCTTGATCACAATCGGTTTGATCCCATGTTTAATCCCATAACGTGCGACAACACCACCGCCTATCGCTACTTTGACCCCTTCACTTGAAATAAGAGCAAGTTTGCCCTCAACTTCCTTCTCATTTGCCACGGGAACAATCTGGAATTTTGTACCGGATACTTTTATATAAGTTTCGATTGCACTAACCATGTTATCAAAGGCTATAATAGCAATCTTCTCGTTAAATTTTTCAGCTTCTTTAACTGCATTGAATATATCAATTACGGTGATTGGAATAGGTACAGTAGGCACATTTAGGCCACCATCCTTCAACAGAAGTTGTGTGCCACCTCTTGCAATAATTACATCATAACCCTTTTCTTCATACTCTTTTGCCAAACCAAGACCTTTTTCCATAGAACCTTCGATTATATGAATATTCTCTAAGAATCCAGAAGCTGCTGATTCAGCTACCTTCACTAAATCTTTTGGAATTATTATTGCAATCTTAACCATTGAAACCTCCCGACTCACAATAAAGCTTCATTATGCACTACTTTCTTCATTATATCGATATAAACGCCTACTGTCTATAAAGCTAAATTAACTATTCAAGCCTTACAAACATCCTCATAATTTTTAATCACTCTTTCAATGTTCTCTGTGAAAAGCTTCATATTTCGGGTATGAAAAAAATAAGTGCACTTTTTACGGGTCACAGGAGGCATTATGAATTTAATCAAATATTTGACAACAAAGGGTGTTAAAATCCCTGACCATAAAGAAATGACTCGAGATTTGAATGTAGTAAATATCAAAACTCCAAAACACCTTTACTATTCAATGGACATGCATATCGGAAAGCCAGCCAAACCAGTTGTAGCTGTCGGTGATAGCGTGAAAATAGGATCGCTTCTGGGAAAAAATCAAGGCGGAATCTCTGCAAATATTCATTCTTCAGTATCAGGAAAAGTGATCTCTATTGATGAAGATGGAGGATTTAGGGGAAAATGTGAATTGATCACCGTCGAAAATGATTATAAGGATGAGAAAGTAAAACTAAAAGATTTGGGCGACGATATCAGTATAGAAGAGTTCACAAAAAGGCTTCAGGAAGCTGGAATAACTGGCAAGGGAGGTGCGGGATTTCCTACGCACATCAAATACGAAATGGAAAAACATGAAGCCGAGTATTTGCTGATCAACGGAGCAGAATGTGAACCCTATTCCACCTCAGATCATAGGTGTATGGTTGAATATGCAGATGAAATTGTTAAGATAACCAATCTTATCATGAAAATATACCAAGTGGATGAAACCTATATCGCTGTAGAGAATCAAATGCCAGAGAGCAAGCGGGCTCTGAATCAAGCAATAAAGAAGAGTCACTCCAAAAGCATTAAAGTATATGAACTCCCCTCAATTTATCCTCAAGGTCATGCCGCACTTCAAATAGACAAGGTACTTGGGATTGAAACAAAAGAAAAACAACGTTCTGGAGATGTGGGAGTACTACAATCAAATGTGTCTACAATCAAGGCGATACACGATGCAGTTTTTAATAATGAAACTTTTTTTAGGAGAATTATCACCGTAACTGGACCAATGATCAAAACTCCAAAAAATGTAATGGCAAGAATAGGGACTGAGGTAGCTCATTTAGTTGAGGAATGTGGTGGCTTTTATGACGGGGAGAGAATCAATATAACCGGTGGACCTATGATGGGTAAATCCTTTGGCAATCTTAGCCTTTCAGTTGATAAAGATACTACAACTCTGCTTTTTTTGAAAAGGCATTCTAAAACTGAGGAAAAGGCATGTATCAGATGCGCTAGATGTATCGATCACTGCCCTGTCAGCCTACAACCGATTCTAATAAGTTCGGCCTATAGAACCAGAGAATATGATCTGGGAATTACCTTAAAATCTGAAAGTTGCATCAATTGTGGAATATGCTCATATATCTGTCCTTCCAAGATTAATCTGCTTGATGATATTCAAAATTTGAATAAAGAACTGGAGGGAAAAGATGATGATCAGTGAACTGAAAGCACCTTTTATAAGATCAGAAGCTACAACTCATGGCATTATGAGAGACGTGCTTATCGCTTTGATTCCAGTCTCTGCCATGGCAATAGTCTATTTTGGAATTCGCAGTTTACACATGATCATTCTTGGAATTGGATCCGCTGTATTTTTTGAATACTTTTATCAAAAGGTCATGAAAAAAGAGAGCACTATAAAAGACTTATCCGCGGCTGTTACTGGTCTTCTGATCGCACTCAGCCTCCCACCTACCGCTCCACTTTGGATAGTGCTATTCGGAACAGCAGTAGCAATAATTTTTGTTAAACAACTTCCAGGAGGAATAGGAAAAAATACATTCAACCCAGCAGTTTTATCGAGGGTGCTTATTAAAATTCTTTTCACTCCACTGATCACCAACTGGGTACTCCCGGGACCCGATGCGGTCTCAGCAGCTACTCCACTCAGTCTCATTGGTTCAGACACCAGTGTTTCAGCCTTGATTTCCTTTAGTGAAGTACCTTCATTTTACGATGTATTCATGGGGAATATCGGTGGAAACATTGGTGAAACTGTGAAATGGGCCATCCTTTTGGGATTTGCATATCTTGTAATCAGAAAAGTAATCAGCTTTTGGGTTCCTATATCCATGTTGGGCGGACTTTTCCTGACCATACTTTTGTTTGGAAAATCAGATTTCAATATTGCACTTTATCATTTAACAATTGGAACAGCAATGTTTGCAGCCGTATTTATGGTTACGGATTACACCTCCGGCCCTATGATTAAAAAAGCAAGAATCTATTATGTACTGCTAATAGGAATCATTACAGGCGTATTAAGAATACTGTTTTATTTACCGGGAGGCGTTGGCATAGCTATTCTGATCATGAACGTACTGGCTCCGGTCCTAGATGGTGTATGTACACCTAGAGTCTTCGGACACACAGGAAGAACCATACCGGTTTCGTACGTGTTCAGAAAATAAGCTCAAAATAATTAAGGAGGTTTTACTATGAGATTTACAGACAAAGTTGTATTAATTACAGGGGCCTCAGGTGGTATTGGTACCCAAGTTGTTAAGCGTTTTGCTTCCGAAGGCGCTAAGATAGTACTCGTCGGAAGAACAAAAGAGAAACTTGAAAAAACAGCAAAAGACTTGGAACTCAAATCAGATGCATTTCTCATTGTCGCGGGGGATGTTACAAAAGAATCCGACGTGGAAAACTATGTGACAAAGACCAAAGAACATTTCGGTAGAATTGATGTTTTCGTCAACAATGCTGGAATCGAGTCCAAATTTGAAAGTATCATGGAGACGGATAGCGATGCGATGTCCAAAGTACTGGATGTCAATTTAAAAGGAGTTTACTTCGGACTAAAACATGTATTGAAAGTCATGACTAGTCAAAAGTTCGGCAGTATCATCAACACGTCTTCAGTTGCTGGGTTAATTGGATTTCCCAATATGGCTCCTTACGTGGCTTCAAAACACGCAGTAATCGGTTTGACCAAAACCGCAGCACTGGAAGTGGCTAGCTATAACGTTAGGGTCAACGCCATTTGTCCTGCTCCTGTTGACACTCAAATGATGGAGGACATTGAAGAAGCTGGAGGTATGTCACGAGAAGATTTTGCAAGTGCGGTCCCTCTTGGCCGTTATGCCAAACCAGAAGAAATCGCATCTCTAATCGCTTTTTTAGCATCTGATGACGCCTCATATATTACAGGTAGCGCTTATCCGATTGATGGTGCTATGACCAGCAGTTAAGCGTAAAATGAAAGGAGTCCTTAATTGGACTCCTTAATTGCGATTGTAAAACATTTTAGTTTAAGCAATATCTCAATCAAATATCAAACAAATTATTTAATGCTTCTGATAAACTTGGATGTGTAAAAATTCCATCTCTTAATTGCTCATATTTCATACCTGCCATCATTGCGATCTGAACCATCGCCAAAATTTCTCCACCTTGATATCCAAGTATGGCTACACCTAGAATCTCATGATTCTCTTTATTGATCACTGCCTTCATAAAACCTTTAGTAACTCCCTCTTCAATAGCTCTCCCTAAGTGCTTCATCTCCAGTTTTCCGATTTCAATATCAAACCCATTTTCTTTTGCTTGTGCTTCTGTTAATCCTACTCTTCCAAGTTGTGGCTCTATGAAAAGTGTATAAGGAATCATTCTGTCATTTATATTTCGTTCTCCTTTTCCAAATAAATCATCTATAACAATTCTATAATCATCATAAGCTATGTGAGTAAATTGTGGTCCACCTTTGACATCACCGAGCGCATAGATATGATTTACATTAGTCTTTAATTTCTCATCTACTTGAATATCCCCGTGATCATCTATTTTTACATCTGTATTTTCTAGATTCAACTCTTTGGTAACAGGAACCCTGCCAGTAGCAAGCATAAAGTGGGTACAATCTATTTTACTTTTCATGTTGTCTTTTTCATAATGCAGAACGACCTTACGATCACTACTTTTAACTTCGGTCGTTTCTGTATTCAACAAGAATTCAATTCCATCTTCCTCAAGTATTTTTTGAACTCTATTGGAAATATCCTGGTCCTCATGTTTAATAATTTTATCGCCGCTACCAATCAATGTAACTTTACTTCCAAATCTTCTAAACATTTGCCCAAACTCCAGTGCAATATATCCAGTCCCCAATATTATCAGATGTTCTGGAAGTTCATCCAGTTCCATAATAGATGTTGAATCATAATAGGGCACAGTTTCTAGGCCTTTTAATGGAAGTATGTTCGGTTTTGATCCCGAATTTATAAAAATCTTCTCTGCTTTTATGCGTTGCTCTCGGCCATCATTTAACTCAATCAAAATCGTGTGATTATCTAAAAAACTTGCTTTTCCTTTATACAAATCGATATTCTCATTCCGCTCAATAGACTTTTCTATCGAGGATCGAAAAGCCTTGACGATATCATTTTTTCTTTGCATTACCTTTTTAAAATCCAGCTCCACATTTTTTGCGAAAACACCTAGTTTTTCACTGTTTTGAACTCTATGATGTAAATTTGAGCTTGCAATAAGTGTTTTTGTCGGAGTACACCCAAAATTAATGCATGAACCACCAAGTTCATTCATTTCTATCATTGCTACAGTCTGTCCTCTTCCTGACAAATCTGTCATTAGTGGATTGCCCGCTTGTCCGCTTCCAATTATTATTGCCTCATATTTTTTTATTTCTGTCATCTTGATCCTCCTTCATTCCAAACAACACAAAATACTTGTCAATTCAGTCTATTTTTATCCTAACCTCGGATAACTTAGCAGCTTCGATAAATGCATCATTCTATCCTGAGATAAGGAAATAAGTAGCACTTATCGGCTAAAAAATCAAACTGGAAACAGGTTCGTCTCTGGCACTAGAAACAGGCCAACATTTCCATCTGCAATAGGAGTGAAATCTGAGCAACAATTATTCAGAAAATATAAACCACTTTTCTTCTTCATATTTTTCTCTAACTTTATCAAGAATTTTACCCATCGTAGCCTCCTATATTAATACTGTATTGTTTTCTTACCCCCCAACATATTTTCTTATTCATAAACCAAATATATACTTTCTTTAAACCTAAGATGTCTTGATCTCAACGAGACGTCCGGAAATTCGCGTGATGATAAAATAATAAAGCCCGAACCATTCAACTGAAATTCTGAATGGTTCGGGCTAAATTCTATTTATAATGCTTTATTTTATTATACTTTGAGATGTTTTTGAACTTCTCATTTTTCTTTTTGAGATAGTCATCTCGATTTTCTGAATAATCATCTTCAGCTTTCAGTTTCAAGTAAGACTGCCAACGTTTTTCGGACAGCTCACCATCCCGAATTGCATCATAAACGGCACATCCAGGTTCACTCGTATGTGTACAATCACGAAAGCGACATTTGTCAAAGTAGACTTCAACATCTTGAAAAGCCATGTCCAGTCCCTCATCCGCATCCCACATGCCAAGTTCTCGCATACCCGGTGTATCAACAAGCATACCACCAGCAGGCAGTAAAATCAGTTCTCTTCGAGTTGTCGTATGCCTGCCGCGATCATCATTCCTAAGTTCCTGGGTTTCAATTGTTTCCCTACCCGTCAACCAATTGATCAGCGTAGATTTTCCAACACCTGATGACCCTAAAAGAGCAACTGTTTTGCCCGGTGTTATGTAAGACATCACATCATCAAAGCCTTCGTTCGTTACCGCTGAAATACCCAAGAGATCTACACCATTTCCGACAGAATCAGCTGCCCTGAACTTGCTGTAAATATCATCGCACAAATCCACCTTTGTTAGAACCACTACAGGTGTTGAACCGCTTTCCCATACAAGCACTAAGTAGCGTTCCAATCTTCGAAGATTAAAATCACTATTGACCGACATGCATATGAAAGTTGTATCAATATTTGTTGCGACCAACTGCTCTTCATTTGACTTTCCAGCTGCCTTACGAATGAAAGCACTTTTCCTTGAAAGCACTTGATGAATGATTCCGTTCCCATTTTTACCATTATCGCGATCTAGCATAACAAAATCGCCTACAGCAGGAAAATCACTAAGATTCCTGGTCTGATGCCTATATTTACCTGATACTACAGCAAAAAAATCATCATTCTCTGTTACAACACGATAGATATCCTTTGACTGCGAGAGCACCCTTCCCAAAAATAAATCTTTAAACTCTGAGGCTTCTTTTGCCAATGCATCACTTAGTCCATAATTTTTCAATTTGTCATAGCGCATGCACAGCACATCCGATTTCATGAAGCGGTACCGGGAGCTTTCCCGGTTACGTCTAAATTAAAATTAGAACCATGCACTATTTTTATCCTTTAAAATCTCGATGACTTGTTTGCGGTCATTGCCACCAAGTTTTTTGTAAATATCACTAATATAATTTCTGACTGTTCCGTGACTGATATTTAACCGGCTTGCAATTTCTTTATTTGTAAGTTCTAGTATGAGCAAATCAATAATCTCCTGTTCGGTTTTGTTGAAGGAAGAGTTATTAAAAGTAGATATGGACTTTGCCAATTTTTGTGCAATATCATTCGGAATGATTATTTCATCTTTAATACAGGCTTTAATATTTTCAATGAGTTTAGTTGCTTTAATATCTTTCAGAATATAACCATCCACTTTAGCGCTAAAAGCATCAAAAATAAGCTTTTCGTTTGAAAAAGTGGTCAGCATAAGCACTTTAATCTTATCATTGTAGTCTTTAATCATTTTAGTGCTCTCTATACCACTTAAAACAGGCATTATGGCATCCATAAGCACTATATCAATAGGGGCATCTGAACTTTTAATATAATCAAATGCCATTTGTCCGTTTTCACAAGTTAAAACAACTTCAAAATCATCTTCAAGATCTAACATCCTCTTAAGACTATTTCTAATGATCTCATGATCATCGACAATTATTATTTGCTTGCTCATAGTTCCTCCTGTCTGAAATGGAATAGGTCGTTATTCAAGGTATGGGAAAGGGCAATACAATCCTAACCTCACAGTTGTTATGAGCTGTAATACTATACTCACCGCCATAGCTCTTTAGTTTTTCTTTAATTTGTGTAATTCCAAAACCATAGACAATCGTGTCAAAACCTTCTCCATCATCTTCGATGCTGATTAAAATATTACTATCAGCTTCAATCCTTATCATAATATTTTTACAGTGGGCATGTTTTAATGAATTGGTAACGCTCTCGAGGATAACATTGTAAATAATAGTATTGAGTTTTCTGGGGATTTGATTACTAATACTCAATGCATACTGAATGGATATAGATGTATTGTTTTTGATGTTGGAAACAAACATTTCTAGGAGTTCCTCAAGTTCAAGAGTCGTCATAAAATCATCAGAATTCTCGATTGTTTTTCTTAAAAGGGCCATTGTGGTACTGATTTGATCTTCGACATTGGAAAAATGGTCATCGGTTAATACATTAGACTTTATGAGTTCCATTTTCTCGGCCTGTAAGGATAGATTTATAGAAACGAGCATATGTCCAATGGAGTTATGCAGCATATAGGCTATTCTGGATCGTTCTTCATGGATTGCTAGTTCTTTTATTTTTATTGCGTAAGTGCCTAGTTCTGCAAATGCTATATTTCTCTCTGTAAGGACTTTGTTGTATTTTACTCTTTCTATGATTTGCATCTTCGATATATACAAGGTAGTGAGGACAAATATGAGAACAACAATATCCCGAGTCATATCATAGGAATATCCCATTGTGCCTTTGTAGATGTAAATCATAAAAGGAAAATATACCATAAAAGTAATGGACGTGAAAGCCATGCTGTATTTATAAGAGAATGCAAATATGCAGTCTCCAATAATAAGAAGAACAAACAATAATTCAAAAGTGGATCGATCGAAATAAGTGAGGCAGAAAACAACAATCATTTGAATGATTAAAACAATTTTAGCTTTTGCATTTACCCCTTCGCTTTTGTAATACTTATAATGGCTGACACTTGAAATAATCAAATTAACGGTTAAAAATAAACAGGGCAAAACGGGATTATCATTGAACATGAAAACCACTACGTATGAACAAACATAATTTATATACATGATCAGCGTTAAAAACTTGTGCGTTTTAATGTCTATATTCATACAATCACCCTATTTAATCATATCATAAATGACTACTACTTTTTAAAATCAAAAATACTTTCTAATCCTAGAGAAGCTTTTTCACCATTTGGACCCGACATTTCAAAATCATAAATACCTGTCAGACTAATATAATTTTTCTCATCATTAAAATAGCCCTGAATTGTGAAATCTACAGCTATGCTACCATCCGAGTCGCTGTAGTTTATATAATCTGATAATACAATATTGTTTCCATCGATTCTCATAACATAAGGGTCGGGATTGTTACCAAATAGAGCAACAACATTTCCATCTAATTCCTTAATCTTAAGAGAGTTATCAAAAACTTTATTCATTAATGAACTGAAAATAATCTGCTTTTCGTCTTCTGTAAGATCTCCACTTATAAGAGTAACATCAGTAACAGTTTGGGTACCGTTCCAGTCACCTATCATACTATATTCAACAGTTTCCTCTATAGGGATTTCTTCATTATTATCCCATTCGATTGTGAAATTCTCTAAATGCTCGTCAGAGGTTAACTCATCTAAAACATCTGAAAAATCAGCATCTAATAATCCTATACTGTCTTGATCTTCTACAACAACATATTCTTCTGTAGAGTTTTGGTGACTTAGTAAGTAATGGACTCTACTTTTTTCCTCAGCTAAAAATTTTTCCATTAAGGAGATTTCATTGATGAGTTTATTATTCAAATCATCAATTTTTTTGATAAACTCAAGATCTTTATTCCTGTTTTTTAGGATTGAACTATCGAGTGTTCTATTTAATTCATAATGGCTTTTTAGAATATTAAAATCCTCATCAGATAGTTTTAGATCGTCGACAGTATAATAGAGCTCGGAATCATCTAATGTATCCGTAATTTTATCCGTTATGGTACTCTTAACATCATCTTTTATAGTTTTTAGAATATTATCTGAAGTTGCAAAGTTAAAGACTTTTTGAGTGCTTGAATAACCGTCTTCATATTCATCAGTCACATAATTTGAAGTTGCTTCTATAATTGCACCGACTTGGGTCACCGAATTGGCGCCCTCTTTTAATATGTCATCTGCAAAAGAGGTTCCAGTGCCATATGCCTCTTTGATCTGTATGGCTGTAAAAGCAGACAGTCTTACAAAACTCTTTATAAGATTACTTTTATGTGTTTTTACTATGATTTCTTTTGTCTTAACGAGTTCTAGGTACTCAAGTCTGTTAATCTCTTTAGCGTTAACAAGGGTATAGAGTTGATTATAATAATTGTTTGTATTTGTTTTTGCGTTTTCATATTGCTGAGCTTCATAACTTCTACTTTCAAAAGGGATTCTATCGTCAATGTCAGAGTATTTTTCCCAGTCCTTTTCAAAGATTTCCTCAACAATTGACCCCTCAGCATCATATAAATTGTCAGCATACACATTGGGCAAATTAGTATTAATGATTATTAAACAACACATAAGTGTAGAAAGCATTTTAGGCATCTTCTTCTTAGATAGAGCCCTGATGATTATAAGTATTATAAAAACAATAAGCCCAACTATACACATCAGTGTGGCAGCTTTCAGTCCTTGATTGACTGAGATGTTATTATCTATAAAAAGTGCCAGACCACTTGTATCAAACAAGTATTCTGTATCAAAAGCGCCATCGTAATCAACGTCTTGGTAAACAGAATCAATGTTCAGACCGTTTTTTACATTCATATAAACATCAAAATCACCATCTTTGTTTTTATCCCAGGAAGCTGATACTAAAATTCCATTGTTGTAGTAACTGCGTCTTTCGTAATAACTATCATTATTGTCATCATCATCAAAAATAGTATCATAGCTTGAATTCATGTTAAGAATACTAATGGTCCCTATGCTGTCCATGCCATACTGATCTGTTTGTTGACCGCATGACTTATCAGACACGTAAGCACCTTCATTGAAAATCATCGATTCTTGAGGATTGGAGGTATAATCTTCATAAACAAGATATCCATTAACAGCAAAAAAACCAAAACTGATAAAAAGCAAAACAAGTAAAAATAAATCAACTATTTTTTTCATAGTATTGCCTCCTTTTACTCTATTATAAATGTGAACCAATGGTATTTCAGTCATAAGAGTGTCATATGACACCTTTCAGAATCCTGGGAGCACATAAAAAATCGCCCGAGACAATGCGACTGAGGCGATTTTAATAGAAATTACTTATGCTTAATCAGTCCGGAATTTTTGCATAGCGCATATTACCATCTTCACCGTACACGAATAAATGTCCATTGAATTCTACTGCACAGTATGCACTAAATGAAACGTCATCTTCTGTAAAGAGCTGCTCCCAAGTGATTGCATCGGTGGAGACTGTGGCGTTGCCTGTGCCATGAAGTGCGATAAAGCGAGATTTGCTATCCACTAGGAATACGGATCCACCTGGCTTCACAGATGTAATTTTCGAACCATCAAAAGCGAAATTATCGTAATCTGCTGGTAAAAAGAACATTGAACCATTATAAAGTATATCTGTTGCACCATATACCATCTCTTCAATGGTGACCATCTGTGTCCATGTGGCAAGGTCACCGCTACTCCAGATGCCATCGCCCACAGCATAATAGGTACCGTTATATTGTGCGAGTTTATAAATTGAAGCTGCGTAACCTGACGCAGTTTGAAAATAGACCTCTGATAGCGGGTTGCCAACTTCAGCCTGATACCTGATGTATTTGAGCCCATCCGATGAGGTGCATAAATAGCCTGTGTCCACGTCGATAAAGCGGCTACCATCATACATTGCAGTGTTAAAGAGATGATAGTCCTGTCGTGGGGCACTGGTCCAACTTTTACCATCTGAAGTAAAATGCGAATTGTTGGTATCATATACAGCAAACTGCCCGCCAGCCAAAAAGGCATCATAGAAAGGATACGGAGCAAGATCTAGAGTCAAATCCCAATTGATCCCGTCAGAAGAGAAATAAATAGACATACTATCTGTTCCGATTAATCCACCCGCAAAAGGATGCACTTCATTTAGTTCAATACCCCCTGTGATGATGTCTGTTGTCCATGTAGAATCTGGTGCTGAAATAGTGATTTCTGCACTGCCAGATGATGGATCCACTGGCTCGGCACTGTTCTCCACGGTTACTGCTGTTTCGTCTCCACCTGAGCTACAAGCTGTGAGCGAAAATAAAAGCATAATGCCTAATATAATGATAATGTACTTCTCTGATAATCTCATAATACTCCCCCTCTTGTTTATCAGAATCTTGCATATTCATTGTATCACAGAACTGTGTAAATAAAATCCCTCCTGGGTATATGACTAATGTATGTACTTAAATGCGTTATAAAGGAGGCAAAACATGACTAAGAAATTTTGTTCAATTGCTTTCTGCTTCTTATTGTTAACAAGTTGTCAATCAAACAACTCACCCGATGTTTCAACCAAGGACGTTTCAACCATTGATACTCCTGTTGAAATATCTGAGACAGAAACCATTACTGAAAATGATCCAATTGAGACAGAAACAAAACAAACTGAAGTTTTAACAGAATTACCCACAGAGCCGGTGATCAAGAAAAACGTTGAAACCAATGAAAAACACACACTGATTTATAGTGCGATGACAAATCCCGAAAAGAATCAAATTATGCTTGAATCAGTGACCATAGACATTAATGCTCCCGAATCCATTCAACTTGAAATTCACTCAATCGAAATAGAGCAAATGGGTTATGACTTTATTGTACCGGTAACACCTATATTCGAGATCGATGCAGGGGGCTCTTTTTTCGATGAACCCGTTATACTATCCTACCCACATGATGAAGATGATTATTCAAATTATTATGGTTTTTTTTATGATTCGGAAAATGACACCATTGAAATGCTCCCCTTTATCAGAAAAGCCACTCAAACTCAATTCTACACTAACCATTTCAGCAATATTTTCATCGCCCAAATGACACCTGAAATGAGTCAACATTTTCAGGAACGAAAAGATGTAGTTACACCATTTCAAGTGGGATCAGATGACTTCAGATTCGTCAACAATGGCTCTTATGCTGCTCCGAACGGTCATTGTGATGGGCAAAGTCAAGCAGCCATGTGGTATTTTAAGAACATCCGTCTCAAAAACATGGATGATCCTAGCACCGCACTTCATCAATTGTATGACAATAATCTCAATGATTTCAGGACACCGAATTTTTGGTACGACGATAGTTGGCTGTATCGATTTGCTAGTAGCGTTCAAAAGGATGAGCGTTCAGGATACATATTCGGACTATTGCATTTGGATACAGACATATATACAGAAGATGTAGACCAGAATGATCAATATGTGTTCGACGCATTTTATCTCAGTATGCTTCTTGCCAATAGACCACAACTTATCTGGATATGGAACAGTGACGCCAGTACTGGTCACGCTCTCATAGCCTACGCGATCAAAGGCAATCGCCTTTATGTTGCTGATCCAAATTATCCTGGTGCAGAACGCTATATCGAGTTTGTAGATGGTGCATTCAAGCCTTATGGATCAGGTGCGAATTTCAAGGAAATTGAAGCCAGAGGTGAGACCACTTACACAGAATTTCAATTTTTGGGAGAATTTGCGACAATTGATGAACACCAAATTGAAACCAGATGGAGAGAAGTGACCTCCGGACAGCTGTCTAATGAATACTTCCCATATTTTGCTGTCATTTCCGAAACAGGAAATGTATGTATCCAAAAGTACAAGTTTAAAATTGAACCCATTGACAATACACCCGATGAATTTCAGTTTACATTATTCAGCCCGTCAATGGAAAAATATAACTTAACTGATGCAACTGGAACAGAAGTTTTATCGCCACCATTTGAAATGATAAATCTGGAACCATTCACATATGTACTTGAAGAAATCAATGAAGGTGATAATACCATTGGTGTGTTGATCGAAGGTAAAAAAGGACTCGGTTCAACTTATGATTGGGCTGGATTTCAGTGGCTGCAGATATATAATGATACGGACTTGCTGCTTCAAGCTGATAAAACATCTGTAAAACCTGGTGATACAGTTACTTTAACAGCAAAAATGGATAGTGGCATTGATATCTCAAATCAACTTGAATGGGTTGTTGAAGGTGAAGTCAAATCAATCCAAACGACGGAATATGAGTTTTCCTCAAGTGAAATAGGTACTTTTGCCATAGAAGCTGTATTATTCGAATCAAATCTTCGAAAACAAATACTCATCGAAGTGACTGAAGATCCCATAGAGCCCGTACAGGAAATTCAAGAATCTGAATCTACTAAAGTTTCAGGGACTTATTCCTGCACATTCTTACTATCCAGTTATCTAACTGAGCCAGATACAAATTTCCAAGATGATCCTTGGTACACTGCCGAACAAAAAGTGCAAATGGCAAAAGAAAGCGCTGCAAGTCTACAAGAAGCTTTTTCAGAAAGAGTTGGAATCCAGAATGTTGATCGTAACAACTTCCGGGTTACCGTACACGATGATGGCACCTGCTCCATTGGATTTAGTGATTTTCTTGGCTTTAACATGGCTTTTTATTCTGTAGGTCCCGTACCTTTCAACGGTGGCAATGTGACTTTCGACATTACGCATAATGGCAACCAATTCTCTGGAATTGTCCAGTTTGAGCTGGCTGATGATGGCGTCGAGATGTGGGGTAGAGTAAGAAAATCATCTAGAGACAACCAATACAATTGCTATATAACTGCAACGTACGAATTTGAAGGTTATAAAGGGGAATAACACAAACGAAAAAATCCCGTTGAATTGAATCAGCGGGATTTTTCATTAGAAGATTAATCCGAATTATTGTGTACAAGTACAGAGATAGCCCTTTATATCACATGCTGAGAATCAAACAAATGTCCCCAAGATCAGTATGGAATGGAATTTTGTACAAATTATCTCCCACTGGAGCAAAGTTTTCTTTATGGCTCTGAATTTCCAAGTCAAACTTCAAATCCTTGTCCGACATATTCACTGCAAATAGACCATTGTGAAGGTTTAGGAATTCTTTGCAAACATCAATTGTGAACTCATTAATAACTTCTAAAGTCTCACCGGCATACTTTGAAGAAAATAAAACTAAAACCTTCTCGTTTGCAGTATATGCAGTATAAATTTCTTGATTGCCTTTTATTTTTTGTTCAAACAAATAATTGTAATGCTCATCACCACTCAATTTTTCGGGTTCAGAAATATAAACGTCATTTGTTATGAATCGAATGATATTTTTGTAAAATAGTGTTACATACTCTTTTATGACATGATCCTCTGTCCTTATTATGTTATAGATCACTTCATCAACTTTGCCATTTTTAAGTTCATCAAACGATTCGTCTGAGAGCCCATGTTGTTTTTTGTAAGTGTTCATTGCTTCAGCAAATTCTTCAAGAGTCATATATCCAAGATCCACTATTGTTTGAGCCATTTTCAGATGCTCAGATTGTTGCATATTTAAGATAATTTCAAGATTTTCTTCCGTCAAATAACCGAATTCTACAGCAATCTCACCAAATCTTTTATCATGCTTCTTTTGTAGACCATTAATAACCACAACTTGGCTTGGAGTTAAGAATCCTTTATCGATTGCAATCATACCTAGTCTTAATCTAGTGCTTTTGATGCTTTGAAAAACTATATTGAGCTCCCCAGCAGAAATGAGATCATTGTTGAGTAAAAACTGGCCGAAAAATTGGGTAAACATTTTATACCTCCTTGCAATACTTGCCGATTGTTCTCTCAAGTATATCTGCCTCAACTGGCTTTTGAATGAAATCAACTGCACCAGCCTTAAGTGCCTTACTTAAATTGTCTTTAGTGCCCACAGATGAAAGCATAACCACTTTTGCCATCTTGTCAAAAGCAATGATTCCATTTACTGCGCCAATACCATCTAGTTCTGGCATGATAATATCCATAAATACCAAGCTGGGCTTATTCTCTTTGTAAATATCTATAGCAGAACTGCCATTGGATGCTTCTAAAATCTCAAAATCTCCTAGTTCAAAAATCATATTCGTTAATTGTCGCCTGATCATTGTAGAATCGTCACAGATCAATATCTTCATTGTATCCCCCTTATGTATATTTGTTAATAAATTTTAACATTTATTCCAGCTCTAATCAATTTCTTTTAGTAATCATCATCATTATTCAATAGACTCCTCAATTGGTTGGAACCTTTGTCGATAGTGCACAAATAAAAAAACTTCCAACTTACAAACCTATATCTAGGTCCGAAGTGGAAGTTCTTTCATATGGAATCTCACATCCCAAATTTCATTTATAACTTTTAGTCTTGTTCATTTTAGAAATGTTTTTAAATTTTTCGTTTTTTCTCTTAATATAATCCGCTTGATTTTCTGAATAATCATCTTCAGCTTTCAGTTTCAAGTAAGACTGCCAACGTTTTTCGGACAGCTCACCATCCCGTATTGCATCATAAACGGCACATCCAGGTTCACTCGTATGCGTACAATCACGAAAGCGACATTTGTCAAAGTAGACTTCAACATCTTGAAAAGCCATGTCCAGTCCCTCATCCGCATC
>JAIOSU010000075.1 GCA_021107455.1 Clostridiales bacterium
CCTAAAGTATCCTTTGCGGTAATTGATGAGGATACGATTGTTAGTCAGGAGTATACTTCTTATTTTAGAAGTGTAATCGCATTTGGAAAGACGAGAATTGCAAGTGGAGATGAATGGTTGGAAGCCTTTAAAGCACTTGTTGAGAAATATTCTGGAGATGTTCCTGAAGAAGCTAGACTTGAGGAAATTAGAGGGTGTAATTCTTCTCATATCATCGCAATAGATATTGATCATATGACTGGCAAGGAAGCTATTGAGTATGTGAGGGCGAAAAAAACGGAGGCATGACTATGAAAAAGAAAGTTATGTGTGTTTTATTGGTGATAATGCTCAGCATAGTCTATATGGGATGTTCAGCAAATGTAGATGATGAAGTTAAGATTGAAGCACTGAGCGACGAAGAACTTGAGTTCTTCAACGGGGATACTTTTTTTAATGGCGAAGGATTCAATATCCGAAATCAATTATTAAGTTCCGTTTATGATGGACCAGAATCTATTGATTTGTTCGGTTTGTTCTATGCTGGATCTGGTCTTGAAGAGACCATTACTGATGAAGAATTGCTCAGTGTAATGGCAGCATCAGGTATTTCAGGCACAATAAATCAGTTGCCTAGTCCTTGTGAAAAGAACAGTTTGAGCAACATGGACGCGATATTGATGAAGCATATGGATATCAATGTTGAAGAATCCGGTAAAATAGGTCTGGACAACATGATCTATTTGGAAGAGTATGACGCGTATTACTATTTCCATGGAGATACCAATTATCGAAGTCTTATCACATTTAATCGTGGAGAGCGGGAAGGCAATCAAATCAGATTATACTATGATGACGGATTCTTTGGAGATGGTGCCAAGGTACTGACTCTAATGGAAATCGAAGGTGAGTACAAGTTCAAATCCAACCAATATGTTAAAATTGAAGAGTAGTTACACAATATAAGTTTACTGGCCAATCAATTGACTGTACTCTTTCCTGATTTTTTCATATTCAAGGGGATCAAAACGGTTGTTGTTCAATTTTTCATAAAGATTTGTCGCATAAGCGTTTATGGTCTTGATATTGTCACTAGAAGCATTGGCTTTCGAGAATCTTAAAGATTTAAATACTACTATCATTACGGAGGCATCAGATTGACCGTATAATATGATTTGTTGGTATGCATCATAAAGTAGAATTTCGAAGTCATAAGCTTCATACATTATGAAACCGCCCTCATCTTCTTCTCGGAGTACGACATAGCCTTTGTCAATATCAGCCAGATCTCTTAATAAAAGTCCGAGATTCTTAAGGCAATGAATTGCAGTATTTGGATCGTTTATACCAGGAGAAAGTGCTCTAAGAGCAATTTCTACAATCTTCTGAATTGTAAAACTGAAATCTTGTGTTTCAGTTTTTTTATTTCCGATCCATATGCACTGGTGTATTTCATGCTGAATCTCTTTGCCGATCTCATGTTCACCTTCATAATAAATAGTCATGATTCGGGTTTCTGTTGAAACGAACTGACCTACAACTTTTTTGAAGCAAATTATCAAGTTGTGTGATTGGGCGATTCTTAGTAATCTGTTGTAATCAATTTCTTGGATATAACCATCATTTCGACTATTGAGATTTGTGTAATTCTTATTGTCTATGATTTTGTTAAAGGTTCGTTCTGTAACAATATTAGACTCTTTTACTAGGTCACGATATTGATTGATTTTTTCCAGAGCTTCATTTTCAAGCCTGAGAATCAAACCATTGGCTTGTATATGTGTTGAGACGTTGTGTATGAAGACTAAAAAATAGATTAAACCAACAATGACATAAATCACTCCAACACTTGCAGCTATGACTAAATTACCATTTTCGTTTATATTCAAGAACAATAATGAAGTTATGGCGTAAATGAATCCACTTAAAAATACTCCAAATGATTTCATGGTGGTTTCATTGTTTAGAAAATTTTCTACAACTCTTGGTGTGAATTGAGAGGAATACATTGTGAGTACAATCATTGTGGTTGAAAAAGTGAATGTGGCAATTGTAATAAAAGCACTTGCGATTATTCCTAGAACAGCTTGAGCCAATGGAGTGGTTGTGTAAAAGAAGTCAAACAGATCACTTGACATTTCATCAACATAGACTTGATCGATCATAGTAATTATAAATGAAAGGGCAAGTGCAAATAAACTATAGATGGTTGGATATAACCAAATGCTGGTTTTTATTTTATTCAATATTTTTTTGATCATTTATTTTCCACCTCAATCGTATTGTCATATGGATAATCATACCCAATTATTGGTGGGTAACCCAAGGACAATTTTTTTGTATTTTTCACTTGACCACTTAGTCAAGTTGTGATAAATTATATTTGACCAGTTGGTCAAGGATAAAGGGAGGTTATTATGAATTATTTCAGTTTATTATGTTTCGGTTGGGCTTCAATAGGGATCATTTCAAGGATATTCATGTACATCATGGGTGATCAATGGAAAGAATGGGAAATGGATAAGGC
>JAIOSU010000064.1 GCA_021107455.1 Clostridiales bacterium
AAAAGATTTGAATTCAATCCTTAGTCCAGTGGTACTTGAGGATGTCAATAAGCAGCTGCGAGCGGCAAAGATTATGCCTGGCACTCATGAAGCGAGTTTGTTTGACAAGATCATCATTTTAATGGATCTGTATAAGGAAGTCTATGATGTGATGATTTTTGATACCGCTCCCACTGGTCACACGTTAAGATTGTTGACCTTACCTGAACTTTTGATTGAATGGTTTGAGGGTTTGATCAAAAAACGTGAAAAGATCGTAAAACTCAAAGCGATGCTAGGATTGAAAGATGAAGATCCAATTTTGACACGGCTCAAGATTCGTCGAGAAACATTCTTAAAAGCCAAAGATATGATAAGGTCTGAAAACACTTCCATTCACTTGGTCATGAATCCTGAAAAAATGCCACTTGAAGAAACCAAAAAAGCTATGAAATTCCTTAACGATGCCCATCAGCCAGTTTCTGAAATCATTATCAATAAAATACTGCCTCCAAATGTTGTCGACCCGTTTTTTAAAAACAAAATCGATAAGGAACAGGAGGTCATTTCAGAAGTCAAATCACTTTATAAAGATTTAAAGGTCACAGAAATCTATATGCTCGATCAGGATATGGATGCCGATTCATTGTTCAGGATTATTGAACTGTTATAAAATAAGAGTCTGAACTTCACATGTGAAGTTCAGACTCTTATTTTACGCGTAGTTGCAATGTTTTGTGAAACGAAACATTGGGCGTAGGTATGGTTCTCGCGAAGCGAAACTATACTAGCCTCATGTGACTATGTTCTATACATTACGTAAGGAAACTTATTAGCGAACTCAGTTAATTTCTCAATAAAGCAAGTTAGAATATTAATTCGAATCTGTTATTTGTCTTTACAAGTGAAGTTTAGCCTCTTATTTTAATTTACATCGTTTTAACTCTAGACTTATAAAATGAAGATAGAATCTCCATTGCAAAATAATTCTCCCACTCCTCAACTGTAAGCATGATTCTTTTGGAACAAGTTTTTGGCTTCAAACCTCTACGTTCATTAACGCTGATCACTAAATTGAAACACTTGCTTTTACTGGAGCTTTCTTCGGTCATCACATCACATATCTCATCCCAATTGTATTTGATTCCGTGAATCATCACAAAATGATGTGTCAAAATCAACACTCTATGTTTTTTGATCAATATAGTAAAAAGACCTAAAACCATTGTGATCACAATATATAACAATCTGGTTTCATACATGATGATTGCAAACGTTGATAAAGATACCGTCATCAGTCCTATAATAATGTTCACACCAGAAAGCGACATCGGATTTTCAAGTTTCATCAACAAATGCTTTTCTCTGTCTTTCATCAAACTAATGTGATAGGACAATTCAAAAAAGAATACTTCCACCATCATCAAAAAAATCAAACCTATACCAATAGTAATTGGATCGCTTTCGATTGCTATGAATACAACCGAAAGAATCAACATAGTAATAATAATAAAAATTAGTTTTCTTTCCCCCATATGACCCACCTCAATTATAAAACGTTCAAGGGTTCTTAATTGTTACACTCTAACATAAAATTTTAATATTTCATACCCTTACTCAAAAGGGGTAAATTGATTCACCTTACAGAGCCAAATCATATGCTCATAGCCTGGACCCCAATAATCATTAACCACCTTGTAAGGCTCTCCAAATTTTCTGAGCCATCTCTTTTGAGCTCTTTTGTATCCACTATCTAGGCAGAATTTCTCTATCCCTTTATCATGCAGTGTTTTGAGCATCTCGTGAATCAATGCGGATCCGATACCTTGATTTTGAAAGTCAGGTAATATATAAAGGCTACCCAACTCTCCAACACCTGAAAGTTCACCTTCAGTGCAACTTATAATGTCAGTTCCACATGGTCCAAAAGATATGGTTCCAACCACTTGATCATCTACTTTCGCCACCAAGAATCTCAAACCCCCGTTTTGATCCTCCAGCGCACTAGAAAGCATCTGCTTTTTGTTTGATATCTCATTTTGGATATCTTCATCCATCAAGGTCAAACCTTCTTTTATAAATGCATCCGGAATTGCAGTTTCAAAAACAATTTCAGCTGTTAACAAATCTTGATCTGTCAGCGCTTTAATCTGTACTTTTTTTATTTCCATATCCATCCAACTACTCCTTAAAAACCCAATTTTGGGCAATAAAAAACCACGGTCATCATAACCGTGGTCATCCTTGATTTTTATATGACAAAAAATGCCTGCTAAATCTTCAGATCCAGGTTATAAACAAAAGCTTTTTCAGTTGTTTGTATGCTATTTTCAACTATCATGTCCATAACCTCCTCTAATATATTTTCTACTTTTTTATCTTAACTCAATTTTCTGACAATTGCAATAGTAATTATGTTAAGATAATGAAACATAGTACTTGTTGCTATTTAAGGTACTCTATGAGGACCGGAGAAATGGATTCACTTCATACTTAAGGCTTTCTGAATTCTTGAATTCAACTTTTTCGCATCGAAACTGAATATATCGATTTGCAAGTGGTCCTCACCACCTTGCACATCTTCTCTGATCACTTTTCCACCAAGTTTCCGGTAAAGATTGTTGGATGGAGCATGACGATGACTATAGACAATCATTTCATTCTTTCCATTCGCTATGAACTCATCTAAAAGTTTTTTCATCAAATGAAACGAATAGGATTTTCCTCGATAATCTTCATGGACAAAAAGATAATTCAGTTCAAATCCATTATCAGAATCAGACGGCTCAGCATAACTTGCACCAGCAAAGCCTGCAAATTCGCCACTTTCGAAGACACCATATACACTACGTACATCATCATTCTCCTCTGCGGCTTGCTCCCATTCAATCAAATAATCAAGTTCTTTATCTGCATCAAGTCGATTGGGGGCATACCCTGCAAGTTCTTCATCCCAGCATTTCACCCTAAGCGCGATGGCCTTACCATACTCCGCATATGTGTTCAATTTTCTTATAAGCATAAAATCCCCTCACTTTCAAATAGTATATTCCATTTGAAGATCCCTTGGATCCTCATTATAGAGGCTCTCGTTGATTTCTTCTGCAATGACACACCCCATCGCCTTATAAAAGGCAATCGTTTCCTCAGCAGACCCTGCACAAATAAACAATTTTTCAGCGCCAAATACTCTTGATGCCACAGCAGCCCTTGTCATGAGTTCTTTGCCAATGCCATTCCCTCTATGTTCCAAGGTTATAAAGAGTTGATCCAACAACACATATCTAAATCTTTCTCCAAACACCTCTGCGTTCACAGTGACAAAACCGATCAACTTGCCTTTATCATCAAAGGCACCCAAAGCGAGTCCCTTATTCTCAATGGTCTTCACCAAATTACCATAATGGTGTTCATAACCGTTTGGCCAGGTAGGATCTTGATAACCTATTTCTACCAATTTTCGTTCCCCATCCACTTCACGCCATGCTTTTCCAATATATTGAGAAGCATCCATTTCTCTGATTTTTACAGCGTCCTCTACTTGTAATTCCAAATAACGAATATTCATTGGTCCTCCTGTTTCAAAAATTTTCGAGCATAGTATTCAGCAGATCTGGTCATTTCCATTGAAAAATCAGACATATATTTTCGTTTGCAAAATTTTTCAATATAGTTATCAAACTCGAAATCCACATCATTGGCCCGCTCTATAAACATATCGCGGTGTTCGGCTTCATCCAATCTTCTGAAACGATTCTCATGAACAATATATTTTTTTTCAAATCTCTTTGGTTTTTCCCTTTGAATCTGCTGAACCGTTGGATATCCGAAAACCACCATTGATATTGGAACCACAAACTCATCGAGTCCTAAAAGTTCAATATGGGCTTCAGCATTTTCAAGGATATCACCGATATAACAAGACCCTATTCCAAATGACTCTGCAGCGACAACCGCATTTTGGGCGGCAATGATGGCATCCTGGAAAGCCAGAAACAAATCCCCAAGCCCAGGTTTTCTTGCAGGTTGACCTGCATAATGATAAGCATCGAACCATCTTCTGCAATCTGCCAAAAAAATCAGAACCAAGGGTGCCTTTGCTATGAACGGTTGATGATCGCAAGTGATTGCCAGCTTCTCCTTGAGGGTCTTGTCGGTCACATCAATGATTGCATAAAGCATTTGATTACCCGCAGTAGGCGCCATAAAAGCGGCATTTAGAATTTGTTCTTTAATGTCATATGGAATATCCTTTTCTTCGAATACCCTGACTGACTTTCTATTTGTTATTTCACGGATTGTAGAGTTCATACACAGTCTCCTATTTATTTTTTTGCTACATTTGCTGCAACTTGAACCGGGTCCCATGGACCAGAAAAAGGTGGTGAATATACAAAATCACTTAATGCAAGCTCTTCCAGAGTCATTGCTTTGTCAATAGCTATTGATAATGCGTTTATTCTATGTGCTACACCCTGTTTTCCTACCATTTGTGCACCTAGTAACACATGGGTCGATTGATCAAAAATATATTTGATATGGATCGGAGTATTATTCGGGTAATAACTTGCATGATCATATCCTTTGACGAAAGCGGTATCAAAGTTGAAATTATGGCTGACAGCTTGCTTTTCATTGATTCCAACTTGACTAAGAGTCAACTCGAAAATTTTCACTACTGATGCTCCAAGCCCTCCTGGAAATGTAGATTTTTTGCCTGAGAGAATCTCACCGAGGATCCTGCCTTGTTTGTTGGCGTAAGTCGCTAAAGGAATATGGACATTTTCATGGAGTACTCTATGATATATTGTTGCACAGTCCCCTATTGCATAAATATCCTTTATGCTGGATTCCAATCTTTCATTTACGATAATTGCACCATTACTCAACATTTTTATGCCAGTGTCCTTCAAGAATGAGGTAGCCGGTCTCACACCGATTGCAACAATCACAAGATCTGTCCAGTAAAGACCTTCTGTTGTCTTAACCCCTTGTACATTGTCATGTTCGTCAATAATCAATTCTTCAACTTCGTCATTTAAATACAGCTCTATACCTTTTCGATGTAGCTCATCCAAAAGTATTTCCCTGATTTCGCTATCAAAAGTCTTCATGATGTTTTCTGAACGATTGATCACAGTCACATTTTTACCCAAATTTGAAAATGCCTCAGCGAGTTCAAGCCCAATATAGCCTCCGCCAATTATAGCGATATTTCTGATGCTTTTATCCATTGCGGCTTTTTTGATCTGTTCACCATCAGGAATATCTCTAAGTACAAATACATTTTTGATGCCTTTTTTCATGAAATCTGGTCGGATAGGGAATGCTCCCGATGCAACCACCAATTGGTCATACATTTTCTCAAACTCAAGTCCAGTTGTCAAATCTTTGACGACGACCGTTTTTGTATCCGAATTGACTTTCATTACCTGGTGCATGATTTTGATATTGAACCTCTCCGCAATAAAATCTTCTGGCTTTTTTATAATCAACCGATTGGAGTCAGATACGACATCTCCTATATAATAAGGCAAACCGCATGCACCGTACGAAATTTCTTTACCCATTTCATATACGGTGATATCCACATCCTTGCTTTCCCTGTGAAGTTTGGCTGCAAAGCTCATGCCTGCTGCCACACCACCGATGACAATTATGTTTTTCATAACTTGGTTCCTCCTTTTTTTGTTACTATTATTATAACTGATTATCGCTTCAATTATGTGAATTTTCAAAAAACATTTTCGTATTTGTTTATTTTACTGGTTTTAGTGGTAAAAAAATAATATGGAACATAACACAATGAGCTTGTGAAAGGAGTGTATTATGAAAGTCAAAAAATTAATTGGAGTATTCGATCATGAAAGCAACGCCTACAGAGCCATCGAACGACTGATCAAATCCGGTTTTGAAGCGGATGAGATATCAGTCCTATATAAATACGAAGAAGATGTGGAGAAAATCGCTAAAAATACAGAAGTGAACATCAAATCTGAAGATGCCATCTCTGCAACTGAAGCAGGTGTCGTCACTGGCGGTCTTGTGGGGGGCTTTGGCGGTCTTATGGCACAACTTGGCTTAGTGGCCGTTCCCGGTGTCGGTCCGCTTCTTGCAACAGGTCCTATTGCTGTAACTCTGGCTGGCCTGGTTACTGGAGGCGCTCTAGGAGGGTTGATTGGATCAATAATGAATCTTGGATTCAGCAAGGAAGAAGCAGAGGAATTCGAAAGATATCTTGAACAAGGTAAAATAATAATCTTTGTTGATGACAAGGATGAAACTGTGAGAAAAAATGTACATCACAATTTCTATGAAAATGAAAGTCTGATTAGAGAAAGATATAAAATCGAAGAGGCTAAAGCTAAAACAGAGTACGACCAGCATTTGAAGTAAAAAAAAAGAGCATATGCTCTTTTTTTTTCAGGATGATGACAAAGTCATCAAACTGTAGGCTGTAGTAAACGTTCAAAGTCAAGGCACGGATGAAATCCAGTGAAAGCGCGACCTATAGCGTCGTAACTGAACTGGATTTTATCCAGTAACGATGGATTTGGACGTTTGTCTACAGTCTGAAAAGAGCGCATGAAGCGCTCTTTTCTTATATTATTGCAGGTTTTAAATTGCCTGCATAATGACATGCCACAAATGTTTCTGGACCCACCTCTTTAAGTTCTGGTGTCACATTCAGACAATTGGATTGTCTGTAACGACATCTTCCGTAAAAACGGCATCCCTCTGGAGGGTTGATCGGGCTCGGAACGTCGCCTTCTAGTATGATACGATCACGATGAACATCCAGTCTTGGTACTGGTATTGCTGACAATAACGCTTGTGTATAAGGGTGCTGTGGGTTCTTGAACATAGTATTATAATCTGCAAGTTCCACAACTTTTCCAAGATACATGACAGCGATTCTATCACTCACGTGTTTTACTACACTGAGGTCATGTGAAATGAACATATAAGTCAGATCAAATTCTTTTTGAAGATCATCCATAAGGTTCAGTATTTGAGCTTGAATGGACACGTCTAGAGCGGAAACTGGTTCGTCTTGTACTATAAATTTAGGCTTGAGAGCGAGTGCTCTCGCTATACCTATTCTTTGACGTCTTCCGCCGTCCAGCTCATGAGGATAAGCGTAAGTCAGACGCTCTGCAAGACCAACAGTCGACATCAGTTCTCTTACACGCTTCATTCTGTCTGCTTTGTCTTTGTATACTTTGTTAACAATAAGTGGTTCTGAAATAATTTCAGAAATACTCATTCTTGGATTCAGGGATGCAAATGGATCTTGGAAAACAATCTGCATCTCTTTTCTCATGTTTCGCATTTCAGTTTTATTGTAATCTCTGATATTCTTTCCTTCGAAAATAATCTCACCGTCGGTTGCTTCCAGTAATCTTAGAACCACACGACCAGTAGTAGATTTACCACATCCGGATTCCCCAACGACTCCGAGTGTTTCACCTTTGTTGATAAAAAAGTTGACATCATCAACTGCATGGAGCAAACCTTTTTTGGTGTTGAAATATTTTTTCAGGTTTTTCACTTCAAGCAATCTTTCAGGTTGCAAACCTTTCACCTCCCCCATCATCTGACGACCCCCTCTTCAAACAACAGACATTTCACAAAATGTCCCATTTGAACTTCTGTGTTTGCAGGAACGCGAGTTGAACAAATTGGCATTGCTTTGTCGCATCTAGGATGGAACGGACAACCTGTTGGCAAATCTGTCGGATCCGGCATCAAACCTTTAATCGGATTCAATCTTTCCACATCACTTTCAATATCAGGAATAGAGTTGAACAGTCCAATAGTGTAAGGATGCTTTGGTGTAGTGAAAAGGTTCACTTTATCCGTGTATTCAATGACATTTCCAGCGTACATAATCGCAACTTTGTCACAAACTTCTGCAACAATTCCAAGGTCATGAGTAATCATAATCATCGAAGTATTGAACTCTGTCTTAAGACTTTTCATAAGCTCAAGAACTTGCGCCTGTATAGTAACATCTAGAGCTGTTGTCGGTTCATCCGCTATCAGAAGTTTCGGATTACATGCAAGAGCTATGGCGATGACGACACGCTGTCTCATACCACCGCTGAATTGGTGTGGATATTCTTTGGATCTCTCAGCAGGGATTCCTACTTTCAAGAGCATCTGCTTCGCTTTTTCAGTTGCTTCAGCACTATTGACATTTTCATGCAATTTGACTACTTCAGCAATTTGTTCTCCAACAGTCATAACAGGATTGAGTGAAGTCATCGGATCCTGAAAAATCATGGATATCTGTTTTCCTCTGATTTTTCTAAGTTCATTAGGTGACTTTCCAATCAGGTTTTCACCTTCGAAAATAATTTCACCTGAAACGATTTTTCCAGGAGGATTTGGAACGAGTTGCATAATACCAAGTGCTGTTGTTGTTTTACCAGCTCCAGTCTCGCCCACAAGTCCAAGTGTCTCTCCTTCTGCGATTTCAAGATTCATATCTTGAACTGCCTTTACAGTACCATCTACAGTTATATAATGAATCGCAAGGTCTTTTATTTCCAGTAACATTTTATTATTCATTTGATTCACAGCCTCCCCGCTATTCTAGTTCTTCAGTCTCGGATCCAGCGCATCTCTAAGACCATCGCCAAGTAAATTGAGCGCGAATATAGTCACCATGATAGCCAGTCCAGGGAATGCAGTCATGTGAGGATAATCTCTGATGTACTGTCTACCACTATTGAGCATCGCACCCCATTCAGCAAGTGGTGGTTGAATCCCCAGTCCAATGAAACCTAATCCTGCGGCAGAGAGTATAGCCCCTGCAACACCGATAGTGGATTGAACAATAAGGGGTGCCAAAGAGTTCGGAATGATATGTTTGAGGATCAATCTAGTGTCACTTGCACCAACAGCTCTAGCTGCCTCAATGAATTCTTGATCTCTGAGTGATAGGACGGATGCTCTGACAATTCTCGCATACGATGGAATTGATCCCACACCGACGGCGATCATAACGTTCCGCAATTCCGGGCCAAGAGCCGCCACAATGGAAATGGCGAGTAGTATTGAAGGGATTGCAAGGAGAATATCGATAAATCTCATAATGCCGTTATCGAGTTTACCACCATAAAAACCTGCGATGGCCCCCAATGTTCCACCTACGATCAATGCTATCCCTACAGCCAATAAACCGACTTTCAATGATATTTGAGCACCATAGATGATTCTACTGAAGATATCTCTTCCAAAGTTGTCTGTTCCAAACCAGTGATCGCCATTTGGAGTCTGAAAACGTGCTCTTAAATTTTGATCATCATAGCCGTATGGTGCGATTTGGTCTGCGAAAATTGCTACAACTATCAAAGTCAGTATGACGATAAGACCGAATATTGCAGATTTATTTTGTTTAAGTCGTCGCCAGACTTCTCGCCATGGTCCCGATTTTTTTCTTTTTTTCACATCAATAGACATATGTTCACCCTCCTATTTATATTGCGACTTGATTCTAGGGTCGACGAATGAATACAGTATGTCTACGCCAAGATTCACAATACTGAAAGTGACAGCAATAAACAATACGCCACCTTGAACAACAAGCATATCTCTTGATTTGATGGAGTCTACCATCAGACGGCCGACACCTGAAATACCAAATATAGACTCTGTAAGAACCGCACCACCGAGTAGATAACCGAATTGAAGTCCAATAACCGTAATAACTGGTATAAGTGCGTTTTTAAGTGCGTGTTGATTGATGACTACGGATTCTTTTTGTCCTTTGGCTCTGGCTGTACGGATATAATCCTGTCTGACGACTTCAAGCATACTTGATCTCGTCATACGTGTGATGATGGCTGCCGAACTCGTTCCAAGAGTAACTGCCGGAAGGATCATGTGCTTCCATGTATCAAAACCTGATGAAGGCAACCATGCCAGATTGATTGAAAATAAAATGATCAGTAACAGACCTTGCCAGAAGTTTGGCATGGAAACACCGATGAGTGCAACGACCATGGATATATTGTCGAAAAGGGAATACTGCCTGGTTGCTGATATGATTCCTATGGGAACTCCAATCACCACTGCGATGAGTACTCCCATTGATGCTAATTTCAAAGTGTTTGGAAATCTTGCGGCTATCTCATCAAATACTGGGCGTTTTGTAATGTAAGAACGTCCCATGTCCTGATTGACAACTGCATTTTTAACATATCTACCATATTGGATAAAAAACGGATCATTAAGCCCCAAATCGTCTCTTAACCTCTGTACATCTGCCTCCGGTGCGGACTCGCCAAGCATGATTCTCGCAGGGTCACCAGGTGTGAAGTACATCATTGTGAATACAATGAATGAAACACCTAGCATTACAGGAATCAATAGCAGAAGACGTCGGAGTATATACTTATGCATACTTTGCCCTCCTTATACGCTAACATCAATTATAGGGTCATAAATGTATGACCCTATAAAGTGTTTACTCGCTGTCTTAACTTTGTGGATTATTCGAAATAAACTCCAGATAATTTGTGGTGGCCAGCTGGATGTTGGCTAAAGCCTTTTACGTTTGCACGCGTTCCAGCAAGGTTTTCACCTGACCATGTGAAGATCCATGGTGCTTCATCTCTAATGATTTTTTGAGCTTCTTTATAAGCCGCTTCTCTTACAGCTGGATCAGCAGATACACGAGCTTCATCAAGCAACTGATCTACACGGTCATTTGAATAGAATGTTCTGTTACCTGCAGCGCCGTGTTGTGAACTGTGGAATAATGCATATAAGCCGTAATCAGGATCTCCTGTTACAGTTACCCAACCTAAGATGAACATGTCATGCTCGCCGTTAGCAGTTCCATCAAGGTATGCACCCCACTCAACAACTTTAACTTCAGCTTCAATTCCAATTTCTTTCAATTGGTTTTGAGCGATTTCAGCAATGTCCATTCTTTGTTGGTTATCATTTGTCCAAATTGTAGTCTTGAAACCATTTTCATAGCCAGCTTCTTTCATGAGCTCTTTAGCTTTTTCAATATTGAAGCCATATTGCTCAAGATCTTGGTTGGATGCCCATACGTTTGGACCAAGAGGACCGTTTGATGGAGCGCCAACACCTTCGTAAACTACATCTACGATAGTTTCCATATCAAGTACATAATTGATAGCTTGACGAACAAGAACGTTGTCATAAGGTGCCTTTTGAGTGTTGAAACCAACATATGTCGTAGAAAGGTTCATGTCTCTAAGAAGAGTCAATTCACTATTCTCTTCAACTCTAGCAACGTCAGATGGCTGAATATCATAAGCGATATCTACTCCGCCTGATTCGAGTTCGATTGTTCTTGTTGTGTTGTCAGAAAGATTTCTGATTGTAACGAATTTTACCTTTGCAGGTTCGCCATGGTACTCTTCAAAT
>JAIOSU010000174.1 GCA_021107455.1 Clostridiales bacterium
AAAAAAGGTGATGTGATCAGTTTGCATATGATGAATACAGTGGAAAATGATTCCGTCTATTATTTGGAAGTCGGAGGGGTCAGACAAATCAGGATGGTCAGAATGGACTCAAATAGAAAGTTACAATTACTGACCGGTATTAATGATCATACTCCACAAGTCGTCAATCCGGTTGATGTTAAAGTGATTGGTAAGTGCATCAAAGTTGAATTTTTCTTATAACTATTGAAGCAATGAGTGGTTTGTGGTAGTATATATGTATAATAATGTAAAAGGGGTGCCAACATGATGAAATTGAGATTGAGTTGATTACAACTGAATATCGGGGCTGAAATAGTTTATTTCTTATGCCCACCAATCATGTGAACAGCCGTAATTTAATAAATAATAATATAGGCGCTTTCGCGTCTATTTTTATTGCATATGAAAAACAGCCTCGTTGACTCGATGGCTGTTTTTTTGAACCAATTTAATGAATGGAGGTATGAACATGTTCAAGTTATGTAGATTACGTAGAGTAATGATTATTCACTAACCATTCGACAACCTTTCCCAGATGCCGCAACATTTGCGTATTTGATAAGAGTGTCGTAATCAAAGAAAGGGGAGGTCCATATGAACGAAAGAGTACTAATAGTAGGCGTAAACGCCGGTAACAATCCCGAATTTAAAAATTCGATGGAAGAGCTAAGAAATCTAGCTGAAGCTTGCAACTATACAGTTGTAAGTCAGGTTGAGCAAAATATGAGAAACAAACATTCTGTCACATATGTTGGCAGTGGAAAAATAATGGAGATCAAACTGGATGCTGAAGCAGTGAATGCAGAAAAAGTCATATTCAATGATGAATTGTCTCCATCGCAACTGAGAAACCTTGAAAACGCACTCAATATGCCTGTTTTTGATCGAACGGCACTCATCCTTGAAATTTTCGGAAAACGTGCCAGGACAAGAGAGGCAAAACTTCAAGTTGAAATGGCGCAAGTTCAATACTTGTTGCCTAGACTGATTGGATCTTATTCCGCACTTGGAAGACAATCTGGTGGAGTAGGAACAAAAAACAAAGGTGTCGGTGAAAAGAAACTGGAGCTCGATAGAAGGAGAGCCGAGCAAAAGATTGTTGAGCTGGAGAAGGCTCTGCAGAGTATCCAAAATGAAAGAACCACGCAAAGAAAAAGAAGGGTAAGTTCAGAGTTGCCTTCAATTGCACTTGTAGGTTATACGAACTCTGGAAAATCCACACTTCTCAACGCTTTCGTATCAGAAAACAATGGAAGCTCAGAAAAGTTTGTCCTTGAGAAAAATATGCTCTTTGCCACACTTGAAACGTCAGTCAGACAAATCATAATGAAAAACAAACGTAGATTCCTGCTATCAGACACCGTTGGATTTGTAAGCAATCTGCCTCATGGACTCATCAAAGCTTTCAGATCGACACTAGAGGAAGTGATTCACGCAGATCTTCTACTTCATGTGGTGGATTATTCCAATCCAAATTACGAAGAACAAATGAAAGTTACACTAGAGACGCTTAAAGAAATTGGAGCGGATCAGATTCCGGTGATCAATGTTTTCAACAAGTCGGAACTGGTACTTGATGAGCTACCAAATGTTGATGAACGAGGTGTTTACATTTCTGCCAGAGAGAGAATTGGAATTGATATTCTTGAGAAAATGATTTCAGATCAAGTCTTCACAGATTATGTGGAATGTACAATGAGAATTCCTTTTACGGAAGGGGCACTCGTCTCTTACTTAAATGACAATGCTTGCGTCAAAGAGATGAGGTATGAAAACGATGGTACTATTCTAAATATTGAATGTAGAGCTCAAGATTTTCAGAAATACCAAAAATATATTGAAATGAATTGATTTTAAAGCACTTCCATATGGGAGTGCTTTTTCTTCTAGCCACATTGTAGGGTCATGGATATTGTTATATACTATAGTCATCACTTTTTTATGGAGCAAATTATGATAAAACATGCGATCAAAGTAACACTCAATCGAAAATTGTTAATATATATGGTGTTGTTACTTTTGACAACAGCTTTAGCTATTGGAATTCCCAGTTATAACATTTCAAAGAAAGCACTTGATGAAAAAGGGGAGACCATACTCGAAAATGGTGTCAAATCAGCAATCATGTTGATCAGAGATAAGAACTTAGCTGTTCTGGCTGGTACGATTTCGATTGAGGAAGCTCAGGAAAGTATCAAAACGATAATGATCGGACCCATGAACGCAGATGGCATGAGACAGATTGACAATCCTATTGATCTTGGTGAAAATGGCTATTTTATTGTTTACAGTATTAATGGAGAAGAAATACTTCATCCAACACTTGAAGGTGAGAATGTTTGGGGAGTGGTGGATAAAAATCCTAAACTTGAAGAGCCATTTTATCTGGTTCAGGATAAGATAGAAAAAGCTCTAGGTGGTGGAGGTTTTACAAGATATACATGGAACTTACCTTATGAGGAGACGCTTGAGGAAAAAGTTGTCTACTCTGAGTATGAGCCGAATTGGGGGTGGGTGGTCACAGCAGGAACCTATGTCACTGACTTCAACAAGGAAGCGGCTTTGATTTTGAATCTTACGATTTTACTTGTTGTTTTTGTGGTGTTTTTGGGATTTTATCTATCTTCTAAATATATATCCTCCATAGCGACTCCTCTTATGACTATCGAGAAGGCCATGAAAGCTGCTGAATACGGTGAATTCAGAAAAGTGGATACCATCAAACGCACGGATGAAATTGGTAGCTTGATCAAGGGCTACAATCACATGATCACTTCAATCGAGACAGCGAATCGAAAAATTAAAACTTACGCGTTTTACGATACGTTAACTGGACTACCCAATCGAAATATGCTCAAGGAACATGTCAATGAGAGGCTTGAATCAGGGGGTACGGATTACAATCTGATCCTGGTGGACATCAAAGATTTCAAAGTGATCAATTCCATCTATGGTAATGATTATGGTGATAAGATCATCCTTATTTTGAGCGAGTATCTCAGAAGATTTGAAGGTAATCAGGTCAAGTTCTCACGGGTCGCCGGAGATGAGTTTGCAGCCTGGGTGGAGAACTGGGATATCGCCACATTAAATGAAAGCTTGAATACCATGCGTGAAGACCTTAATAATATATTGAATCTGAATGGGCACCAGAACCGTCTTGAATTTCATATCAGTAGTTGTGGTTATGATAGTTCCTACGAGACTTTTGACATGATTTACCAGAGAGCTGGCATTGCTTTACAGTTCGCAAAGGTAAACTCGCTTTCAAGACACGTCATTTATGAAGAGGATATGTTTTCCGGTATTGAAAGGGAATCCGTTCTAAAAGCACAAGTAGAAACTGCACTAAACAATCAGGAATTCACACTTCATTATCAAAGTATGTATGACGTCACTATAAAGTCCGTCGTCGGGGTGGAAGCCCTCGCCAGATGGAATTCACAGGCTCTTGGAAATGTAAGTCCAATGGAGTTCATACCGATTCTGAATAAAAACAATCTGATGATTGAGTTCAGTAAGTTTGTCATCAACCGTGCGCTGGATGATTTGCCGAGGTTATCAATTATACACGGTGATACAATACATCTGTCGATCAATGTTTCACCGAGTATGTTTTTATGGGATCAATTTATTTCTTATTTGACTGATGCGATCCAATCTCGAGGAATCAGACCTGATAGAATTGTCCTTGAAATTACAGAAGACATTTTTATTACTGATTTCAAACGAATCACAAGTATATTTGATCAACTGAAAGTTCATGGTATCAAGATCGCACTGGACGATTTTGGTTCTGGATACTCATCGCTCAATTATTTGAGGAACATCAAATTTGATCATATAAAAATAGATAAAATGTTCATTGATGACATACACCTGGACCCCAAATCACTTAACATGTTCAAAACAATTGTAGAACTAGCACATAGCTTGAATTCTAGAGTGATTGCCGAAGGCGTGGAAGAGAAGATTCAAGTGGACTTGATTGAGCAGTCTGGATGTGCTTGGATCCAAGGTTATTATTTTGCAAAGCCCGAACCTTTGGTCTAATAATAGAATAAGGTCAAAAAAAAAGAAAAGTTGGATATTCATCCAACTTTTCTTGCCATGGTGCCGAAGGCGGGACTCGAACCCGCACGAGTGTTACCTCTCCGGATTTTGAGTCCGGCGCGTCTGCCAGTTCCACCACTTCGGCTCGGAACTATTTTAGATTACCACAAGTGGATTAAATTGACAAGAGAATTTTTTCAAAAAAAATATTTATAGGAAAAGAAATATAATTTTGAATATTCAAATTATTGTAACAATGGTTGAAGTTGATGAGCATATGTGTTAAACTGGTTAACATAACGTGTGAAGAAAGGACAACTTAATGGACCCATTGACTCATGGTTTGGTAGGCGCAGCTATTTCAGCTTTTTCAGGAAATCCTGTTGCCCTAGACAATCCTTTAGCTATAGGCGCTATGCTAGGCGCTATGTCTCCGGATTTGGATTTTGTAGTAAAACTTTTTAAGGATGATGCAAAATATCTTGAACATCATAGAGGTGCCACACATACTTTGCCTTATCTTATAGGATTTAGCGTTGTTATTGCAACTGCTCTTTCAATTTTGCCTTTTCATGAATTCAGTTTTATACAGATTTTACTTTGGACCTTTTTAGGGGCACTCTCACATACAGGACTTGATATCATGAACTCGTATGGAGCAAAACTGTTTAAAAGGAAACTAAAGTTAAGTATTTTGACCTTATATGATCCCATCATAACACTTGTTGGATTCCACCTTATTCTCAACAGAGCCAACACTATTATCGACTATGCTGGATCTATTGTGTTGGTGGGAGCATATCTTTATTTGAGATATGCGATGAAAAGAGTTGCCGAAAAGCAATTAATAAAACACTTTGAGTTGAGTCATGAACATGTAGAAATACACGTCATTCCTGCACTAAAAGCATTTTATAAATGGGACTTTGTGGCTCACACTGATACTCACGACTATGTTGGACAGTACAATTCATGGTGTTCACTTGTATCTAGATGCCCTGTCATTCGTGTGAATAATACATTTGAAATCAATGATTCCATCTATATGAGCTTTTTCAGGACAACACTTATTGGTGAGAAGTTCTCAAACTTTTCTCCCAACCTGCATGTAAAAGTAATTCCAAGCGAAGTGGAAGGTCAGATCACACTTAGAATAGTTGATCTCCGCTACTACATCAAAAAAGACTTTTTACATCAGGCCACACTTGTAATCGATCAAGAGTTCAACATAATTTCTTCGCTCTTGCATCCTTACAGTTTAAACAAGGCGATTCCTATTTAATATATTATCGAGTTGAAACTTTTGTTTCAGCTCATTTTTTTTTGTTATAATGGAACTAAATTGAAAGGTGTACCGTCTAATAACTATAGCCTTTCATGAGAGGAGTGAAAAAATGGAATCTACGCTCATAGAAAAAAGTATTCAAGGCGATGTTTCCAGCTTCGAAAAACTCATCGTACAGTACAATCGGTACGTTTATAACATAGCATATAGAATGATGGGGAATGAAGAAGATGCAAAAGATATGTCGCAAGAAGCATTAATCAAAGCATATAAGGCAATAGGACATTTCAAAATGGAGTCCGGGTTTTCAACTTGGCTCTATAGGATAGTCATCAACACATGTAAAGATGAACTAAGAAAAAGAAAAGAACAGGTTCTATCACTCGATGAAGCTATAGCGGATAATGCCTCTTTACAAGATATTATAAGTGATGATAAGGCAAATCCGATCTTGATTTACGAACAGGTCGAACTAAAAGCCACCTTGAACGATGCGCTTAACAAGCTTTCAGATGACAATAAATCGGTGGTCATACTCAAAGATTTAATGGGGTACTCTTATGAAGAAATTGGTGAGATCTTACAAATACCTATCGGTACGGTGAGATCCAGATTAAATCGTAGTAGAACCTCACTCAAGTCAATTTTAAAAATTCAGCTGGCCGAGCAATGAAAGGAGGACGTTTATGAACTGTGAACAAGCAAGACTATTAATGAACGCAGCAATTGATGGCGACATCAACGAACATGAGCGTTCCAAATTGGATCAACATATAGACTCCTGCGAAGCCTGTACAGTTGAATTTGAAGAACTCAAATATGTTGTTCAAATGCTGGGAGAGATGGAGTTGAAGGCATTACCAATAGGTTTTGAAGAAGAATTGCACGAAAAATTAATCCACGTGAAGCGTGATAGTGAACCAGTAAAAGCTGGAACAACCATCATGAGCAAAATCAAAAGCATCCATATCAAGAAAAGATATTACGGCTATGTGGCGACTGCGGCAGTTCTGTTGATGGTTGTTGTTATAGGCAAAAATATACTTTTCCAGCCCAAATACGAATCAGCAATGATGGATACAGCAGCAAGTGAGGAGTTCGGTCGTGGTTCTGATGGAGATATGCTTACGACATCATTCAACGAATCAGTAGCTGCTGAAGCACCAGCTATGGACTCTGAAATGAGCAAGGCAGAATTTGAATCATCAAATGCAATGACAGGATACAATGAAGAACCTGCACCTGTTGAACCGACAGAACTTACTGATGGTTATAGAGAAGACCGTCTCATCATTCAAACTGCAAATCTAAGAATGGATGTAGAAAAATATGATGAAGTTTATCTACAGATCACAAGTTGGGTTGGTGCAGCAGGCGGATACATTGAAAATGAATCCACTTCTTATAAGACCAACTATACTGATCGTGAAAACCTCAAATACGGTTACTTGACACTCAGAGTTCCAGCTACCGGATATGAGTCTATGATCAATCAGATCAAATCGCTTGGCAATGTCACATACGATTCAGCCAATGCCTATGATGTGACAAAAAATTATAGAGACACAGCATCGGAAGTTGAGAACTTGAAAGTCACTGAAACAAGACTTAGAGAAATCATGGCGGACGCAGTTGAAATCAAAGATATACTTGCCATTGAAAATGAACTGACAAGAATCCGTGGACAAATCAATTCTTACGAACGACAGTTGAAAGACTGGGAAGCGCTTGCTGACATGACTACTATTACTGTGGAACTCAACGAAGTCAAAAGTCTCAAACCAATCATTGAACCAATCGATGACACTTTATTTGGAAAAGCCAAAGAAGGCTTTATAGGTACAATTAATTCAATCAAATTATCAATCGAGCAAGGATTCATTTGGGTGATCTCAAAATCACCAATTCTTGCACTATTGGGATTATTAGCGGTTTTCGCTAAAATCATCTATACAAGAAAAAGGAGGAAATCATGAAAAGCAAATTATTAGTAGGATTAGGTATGATGGCGATGACCATCGCAATTCTTACAGCGGCAACATTTTACAATCCTGCAACGGTTTCCGAAGCAGTTGAAGCGGATGCAGATGGCAGATTGGTCACTGTGAGTGGAGAAGGAAAAATTGTAGTGACACCAGATGTGGCTCATATTGAACTTGGAGTACAAACCAAAGATGAGGATGCCACTGTAGCTCAGCAAAATAACGCTAAATCCATGAGCGCAGTTGTTGAAGCCATTAAAAAAGCTGGAATTGATGAAAAGGATATTCAAACAACAGGTTACAGTTTATACCAAACTTATGACTATCAACCTGATGGTTCACAAAAAGATCCTTACTATGTGGCCAACAATATTGTAAGAGTCAAAATTAAAGATGTGGATTCAGTAGGAAAGATCATCGATCTTGCTACAGTAGCTGGAGCCAATACAGTCAACAGCATCCAGTTCTCAATAGAGGACGATTCTGAGTACTATCAAGAAGCTCTAAAGCTTGCAATGGCAAGTGCGAAATCAAAAGCTACTGCAATCATGGGCAGTTTCGATAAGACCCCTGGTATTCCAAAGTCAGTTGTGGAATCAGGTGGTAGCACACCAATCATTTACGGATACGGCGCAGAGAAGGCGATGGCTGCTGATATGGCAACACCAATCGAATCAGGAGAAATCACAATCACTGCAAATGTAAGCGTTTCATACGATTATTAAACTTTTAAAAAGCTGTCCTTGTGGGCAGCTTTTTTGTGTTATAATTTTCATATAAACGATTGAAAGGAGCAAATAAATTGACTCATAAAATAGTGATAGTGGATGGCAACAGCCTGATTAACCGTGCATATTTTGCTATGTCGGAACTCAAGAATTCAAAAGGCATATACATGGGTGGGGTCTATGGACTCACCAATATGGTTTTAAACCTGATAGATAATTTTGGTCCAACACATTTTTGTGTCGCATTTGACATGAAAGGACCTACAAAAAGACATGAGACTTATGAAGCCTATAAGGGTACGCGAAAAGGTATGCCCGATGAACTTGCAATGCAAATGCCGATTGTCAAAGAGGTCCTGGATGTTTTCAAGATTCCTCGAATGGAATTGCAGGGCTATGAGGCTGACGATCTGATTGGAACTTTGTCAAATCTATGCAGATTGGATGGATTTGAGGTCAATGTGATCACCGGAGATAAGGATGCTCTGCAACTGGTGGATCTCGGTGTGAGAGTTCATATCACAAAAAAAGGTATATCCGAACTCAAGGAGTATGCGGATGAGGACGTATTTGAGGAACTCGGTGTGCATTCGAATCAAGTGATTGATTATAAAGGTCTCAGTGGCGATGCTTCTGACAATATTCCAGGCATACCAGGAGTAGGACCAAAGACTGCGGCCAAATTATTGGATGTCTTTGGAACCGTCGAAAATCTAGTGGTGAAAAGTGATGAAATTGAAAATAAAAGAATCCGGGGATTGGTACAGGAGTATTCAGATCAAGCACTTCTAAGCAAGAAACTTGCAACAATATTCTTAAACGTACCAGCGGAAATGGATTTGGAAGAGTTTAAATTGAAAACACCAGATACTGAAAGTGTAATTGAGGTTCTGAAATACTATGAACTTAACAACATCCTCACCAAATTCAAAAGTCAGACTGATTCTACTGAAAACAGAGCTTTAATAAGCTATAAAATAGTGGATGGGGAAGAACTGAATGGAATTATTGAAAAGTCGAGTGCTTTCGCGTTTAAATTATTCTATTCTGATCTAAGAACTGATTTAAAAGCTGCAGTTTTTTCAGTGAATAATCAAGTTTATGCACTAGATAATCCAAATGAGATCATATCTTTAAAACCAAGTTTTGAAGATGCAAGGATCGCAAAAACTGGATATGATGTGAAAAATGAATATCTATATCTGATGTCACTCGGTATAGATATGAAGGGTGTGGCGTTTGATGGATATATCGCCGCATATTTGCTTGACCCATCAAGAAGAAACTATGATCTTTCAGAAATATACTTTGAGTATGCATCGATGAGCATTGAATCCAATGAATCCTTTTTCGGAAGAGGTGCAAAGAAAATTGATCTTAACACAATGGAGACAGAAAAGTTTTTGGAATATGCAGCTGAGCAAGTGAGTGTGATTTCAGAACTTTGTACGATATTGACTGATAAAATAAAAGCTTCAGGTGTTGAAAAATTATTTTCAGAAGTTGAAATGCCACTCGTGAAAATTCTTTCAGATATTGAACATGTTGGATTTAGAGTTGATCTAGAACAAATTGATTTGATTGACGCCCAACTGATTGAAAAGCTGACTCAAATTGAAAAAGATGTTTATGAAATGGCGGGAGAGACCTTCAATATTAATTCTCCAAAACAATTGGGTACAATTTTGTTTGAAAAGTTGGGTCTGCCGGCAGTGAAGAAAACGAAAACAGGTTATTCCACCAACCATGATGTATTGGAAAAGCTTATAAACAAACATCCAATTGTATCAGAAATCATTGAATATAGGACGTATTCAAAACTTAAATCAACCTATATCGATGGGTTAAGAAATGTTATCGATTATGATAATAAACGAGTGCATACTTCCCTCAACCAAACAGTGACTGTGACAGGAAGATTAAGCTCGACAGAACCCAATCTTCAAAATATACCTATCAAATTACCTTATGGTAGAAAAATAAGACGTTTCTTTGTTGCTGATCCGGGATGCATTCTCCTAGGAGCCGACTACTCACAGATTGAACTCAGAGTACTCGCACATTTATCACGTGATGAAAAATTGATAGAGGCGTTCAGCAACAACCTGGATATTCATACCATCACAGCATCACAAGTATTCAAAATTCCTGAAAACGAAGTGAGTAGTCTTCAGCGTAGCCGAGCAAAGGAAGTTAATTTCGGAATCGTATACGGTATGGGCGATTTCGGTCTCTCTGAAAGTCTTGGAATTTCCAGAAAAGAAGCCAAAGCCTACATTGAAAACTACTTTGAGAGTTACCCGAAGGTTCAAGGTTTTATGACCAACATCATCGATAATTGCAAAGCTAACGGTTATGTTGAGACTATTTTGAATCGTCGAAGATATGTCCCTGATATAGACAGCAAAAATTTCATGTTGAGGTCTTCAGCGGAAAGAATTGCCAGAAACACTCCGATTCAAGGTTCCGCAGCTGATATCATCAAGCTTGCCATGATTAAAGTCTATAACTCACTTATTGAAAACAATCTCAAAAGTAAGCTAATCCTTCAGGTACATGACGAACTCATATTAAATGTACCAATGGATGAACTTGAAGTTGTCAAAGGAATACTCAAAGATAGTATGGAAAACGCCATAGAGCTCTGTGTACCATTAAATGTGGATATGAACACAGGAGGCAGTTGGTATGATGCGAAATGACAATTGCATGTTCATTGGATTGACTGGAGGCATTGGCAGCGGAAAAAGTACAGTGACAAGCTACTTAAAAAGTAAAGATTATATTGTAATTGACGCGGATGTGCTATCCAAAACTGTTGTAGAACCTGGTGAAAAGGCATATTTTGATATTGTGGCTGAATTTGGTGAATCCATTTTGAACGGTGATGGGAGCATCAACAGGAAACAGCTTGGAGACATCATATTTCAGGATGAGGTTCAAAGAAAGAAGTTGAATGAGATTGTACACCCGGAAGTAAGACGTCTGATGATGGAACTGCTTCATGAATTTTCCTTTCATAACTCTATTGTTTTTGCCGACATTCCGCTTCTAATAGAATCCGATCTCATGTCCACTTTTGATGCGATTTGGCTGGTGTATGCAGCTGAAGATATATGTTTGGAACGGATCATGAAGCGTGATGGCATTAGTAGGGAGGATGCACTTCTCAGGATTCGTGCCCAAATGGCCATTGATGAAAAAAAGATCGTTTCCGATTTGATTTTATACAATACCGCTGATGTGGAGTTTTTATTTAGGCAAATAGATGAGGCACTGATCTTATCGATAAATAAATAACGAACATTGATTCCACCATTTAAATCACTTATAATGTAATGGACTAAATGGTAGGAAGGAAGAACCATGAATAAAGAACTTAAGCAGTTATCGGATATTGATTCGATCAAGATATCTGAAGAACGTCTACTTCATAGTGCAACTCACGAAGAGATTATCAGTGGTCACACAACAGATGTATATTTTTTAAGAACTTTGGATATTTTAAATCACATGAATTTATCCGAATCTGAAGTCGTTGCTGAAATTTTTCCTAGAAAGCCAGGCGTTATGGCTGGGATGGACGAGGTCATCAATCTATTTAAAGAAAAAAATGTTGAATTATGGGCGATTGACGAAGGTGAAACATTCGATGTAAAAGATACAATTTTAAGAATCAAAGGGAAATATAGTGACTTTGCAATTTTTGAAACAATCATTTTAGGGATGCTTGCCAGTGCTTCTGGATGGGCAACAGCATCTAGAACAGTCAAGGAAGCGTGTGGTGACAAGTTCTTCTTGTGTTTTGGCGCAAGACACGTTCATCCTTCTGTCGCTCCGGTAATGGAGCGTGCAGCCGTAATTGGTGGAGCTGGAGGAGCAAGTTGTATATTGGCTGCTAAACTCAGTGGAATAAATCCTTCAGGTACGGTACCACATAGTGCTATGCTTGTGGCAGGGGATACACTTTCAGTTGCAACGGCTTATGATCAAATCGCAGGTCCTGACCACAACAGAATAGTTCTTGTGGATACCTATAAAGATGAAGTAGAGGAAGCCATAAGGATTGCAAGGGCACTTAACGGTAAACTATATGGTGTTCGTCTAGATACTCCAAGTGAACGTGGTGGAGTAACACCGGGACTGATCAAAGAGATGAGAGCCAAGCTTGACCTTGCAGGTTTTGAAAACGTAAAGATTTTTGTTTCAGGTGGTTTGACACCAGATCGAATCAGATTGCTCAGTGAAGCCGGTGCGGATTCATTTGGAGTCGGTAGTTATATTTCTGCAGCTTCGCCTATAGATATGACTATGGACCTGAAAATGGTACAAGGTGTACCAGTTGCCAAACGTGGTCGTATTCCTGGACTGGTGGATAATCCAAAATTAAAAAAAATAAAATAAGATATAAAAAAAGGCGTCAATCCAACTCAACAGAGAAGGATTGACGCTATTTGATTTTGGGCATAAAAAAAAGACTTGAAACAAGTCTCATTTTTATAATGGTGCGGATGATGGGACTTGAACCCATACGGTATTGCTACCACAGACCCCTCAAGCCTGCGTGTCTGCCATTCCACCACATCCGCACGTATTGTTGCGACTTTTTTATTATAGTGACATTGCAATAAAAAGTCAATAGGAATTTCGAAAATAATTTTAAAAGGATTTTCTCCATTTGAAAAGATTGATGGTATAATGTTTTTTAGGTCGATGAATTAAGGGAGAAGTGAAATGACTATTTTTTTTACGGGAATGATCATATTGTTATCAGCTATGATTCAAGGAGCAACCAGTTTCGGTTTTTCTCTTTTGGCATTGCCTTTATTGGGACTTTTTCTAAATCTTAAGACGATAGTACCAATGCTTGTGTTCTTTAGTCTTATCATGAATGTGATCATTCTAGTTAGGCTTAAGATGGTTCCTCAAATCAAATCGCTTTTACTGATGTTTGTCATGGCGGTTCTAACGACACCTATAGGTGTCCAATTACTGAAATTCATGAAGGAAGATACTTTGAAGATCATCATAGGAATAGTCTTGATTTTGATAGCCATAGCAATGAAACGTGGATTCAGGATTCAAATGAAAGATCAAAACAAATCTTATGCTATTGCCGGTATCCTCAGTGGATTGCTTAATGGCTCGGTTTCACTCAGTGGGCCTCCGATTGTGGTGATGCTTTCGAATGAAAACAAAAATAGAGACCATTTCAGAAGTAGTTTGACAACTTATTTTTTATTACTCAATATTGTTACAGTCACGCTCTATGTCAGTGGTGATCTAATCACATGGCAATCTTTCAAAGATCAACTTGTAATTCTTCCATTCTTGATCATTGGAACCTTGCTTGGAACAATGCTCGGGAGCAAGATAAATGAGGATAAATTTAAAGCAATGGTGTTGAATTTGTTGGTGATAATGGGTATAATGAATTTATTTTAGAAGGATGGCGTAATTATGGGAAAGAGAATTATGATAGTCGATGACGCAATGTTTATGAGAAAATTACTCAGCGATATCGTCACGAAAGCTGGATACGAAGTTGTTGCAGAAGCGGGTAACGGCAATGAAGCCTTTCAAAAATATAAAGAATTTGGTCCTGATCTGGTCACTATGGATATTACAATGCCTGAAGTCAGTGGTATTGAAGGGTTAAAGATGATCATATCAGCGTTCCCGGATGCAAAGGTTCTTATGTGCAGTGCAATGGGGCAAGAGAGTATGGTGATTGATTCCGTGCGCTCTGGTGCCAAAGGGTTCATCGTCAAACCGTTTGTACCCGAGAAAGTTGTCAGTGAAATTTCAAAACTTATTGGTTGAAATGATGTAATACAAGTTGTGCTTATTTTAGCTTTCTCAACTTGTATTTTTTTTGTTATAATTGAAAAAGAAGTTTATTAGGAGGCAATCAGAATATGAAACAAATGATACAATATTTCAATCAGATTAAAGACAAATTTTGGGTTGCAATGATTTTGATTCCACTTGCCACTTTTGTATTCGGTTTTCTAATGACCGCAATTATTTTATTGGCTACCGGAAAATTTGGAATTGTCTCCAAAGAAGCGGATGAGATTCCGGAAACTGAGATTGAAATTACGGTGGATGAGGTTCAGACTTTAAATGGTCTAATTGAAATTGAGCCGACTGATTTCTTTTTTGTTCAACTTGGAAGTTTCAATGCGCAGTCGAACGCAGAAGCTGCTTGTGAAAATATTGAAGACAAGAACATTTATGCCTCATGGATCAAGTCCAATACTCAATACAAAGTATTCACGGCATTGACGTACTCTGAAAGTAGTGCAAGGTCATACAGAAATTCATTTGTGGAGAAATATACTGAACATCAGGATGCCTATGTGGTCTCCGTTCCAGTTGAATTCAACTCATATGAGTTTTGGTCGGACATGGACGAGATTGAAAGTGTCAAAAATGATTTTCTTAATTTTTATTATGAATCTGACTTTTTCTGGATGAATATCAGTGATGAGGTTAACGTAGATACTGAATCCATCGAGAAGCAGATTATGCCACTTCAAAGAATTTTGGAAGTACTTGACTCATATGATGAAAATGCTGATACAGAATTAACGAAGTTTGTCCGAAAAAGTTTAGAAGAATTTCAGGAGTTAATAAATCAAAAAGCTAGTGGAAGTAAGTTTAGTGGTACTTATGCGAAGCAATTAATAAAACTGACTCGATAGTTTTATTAAAACAATGAGGTCAAAGATTGGTAAAGATTTAACTTGTAATTTCAAAAAAATGTTGAAATTTCAATGAGTCTTGCATTGACCTCACTTTGCTTTTATAGTAAAATTGTTATGGTTATGCGAGAAATTGTATACAGTATAATTTCTTTGTTAATAAAAGTTAAAACATTGTCAAGTACAATGTCAAATTAATTGAAGGGGTGAGTATATGGGGCTTCTATCGTTTAAAGGTGGCATTCATCCGCCACATGCTAAAAAAGCTACGGAGCATTTGCCTATCGTTGATTTTTTGGATCCCAAAGTAGTTGAAATTCCACTGAGACAACACATTGGTGCACCTTGTGAACCCGTTGTTCAAAAGGGCGACTATGTAAAAGTGGGACAATTGGTCGGATCTGCAACTTCTTTCGTGTCAGCAAATGTTCACAGTTCTATTTCAGGAACAGTGTTGGATGTAAAAAAGCAGGACACAGCGTATGGCTTTGATGTATGTGTCATCATCGAAAATGATGGTTTGAATGCAGTGCATGAGAGTGTAGTTCCACAACCGGATTTCAAGACTCTGTCAGGTAAAGAGATTATTGAGATCATCAAAAATGCAGGTATAGTCGGTATGGGAGGCGCAGGTTTTCCTACTCATGTCAAATTATCACCACCACCAGAAAAACCGATTGATACAATCGTTTTAAACGGTGCTGAATGTGAACCTTACTTGACTTGTGACCACAGATTGATGCTTGAGACACCTGAACTTATCATCAAAGGACTGCAAGTTTTGATGCATGCATTAAATGTTGAAAAGGGTTACATTGGTATTGAAAACAATAAACCCGATGCAATAGAGACTATGACAAACGCAGCAAAAGGAACTGGTATCAACGTCGTAGGACTTAGAACCAAATACCCGCAAGGTGCTGAAAAACAATTGATTTTCGCATGTACGGGTAAGGAAATTCCTTCTGGCGGACTTCCAATGGATATCGGTGTTGTTGTAAACAATGTCGCAACAGTTGCAACAATAGGCAATTTATTCAATACAGGTATGCCGCTTATTGAAAGAATATGTACAGTGACCGGCAAGGGCATCAAGACGCCCAAAAATATTCGTTTCAAAGTGGGTACACCTGTAAAAACTTTGGTCGAGTTTTGTGACGGATATAATGGAACACCAGGAAAATTATTGCTTGGTGGACCAATGATGGGTGTCGCTCAAATGACAGACAATCTTCCTGCGATGAAAAACACTTCTGGAGTTTTGGTATTTACACCTGAGGAAGCAAAGTTGCCGGAACCTTCACTTTGTATCAGATGTGGAAAATGTGTATCAATCTGTCCAGCGTTTCTAGAACCGATTCAAATCAGTGCTTATGCACTACAGAACAATTATGACAAGGCAAGTGAGTATAATGCTCTGGATTGTATCGAATGTGGTTCATGTTCATTCATTTGTCCAGCAAATCGTCCATTGCTTCAGACGATCCGTGTCGCTAAAAGAGAAATAATCGCTAAAAAACGTAAATAGGGGAGGTTTATTCGATGGAATCAAGATTAACTGTATCATCTTCTCCTCATATTCGTTCGACTGAAACGACTCAAAAGATTATGAGGGACGTAACAATTGCCTTGCTGCCCGCTGCGGCATTTGGTGTTTACAATTTTGGACTTAGAGCACTGACCATATTGGTACTTTCAATAGTAAGTGCCATGGCTGCGGAGGCGTTAAGTCAAAAAATCAGAAAAGTTCCAATCACTGTTGATGATTTTAGTGCTGTTGTGACTGGACTTCTTCTTGGAATGAACTTACCTGTTTCGGTGCCACTTTGGTTGCCAATTGTAGGTAGTGCATTTGCTATTATCATAGTAAAACAAGCATTTGGTGGCCTTGGTCATAACTTCATGAACCCTGCGCTTGCTGCAAGAGCGATGCTTGTTGCTTCATGGCCGGTGGAGATGACCACTTGGACAGCAGTCAAGGCTGATGCAGTATCCAGTGCAACAGCACTTGGAATCTTAAAAGAAGGACTGAATGTTCCGGTCCCTTCGATTACTGATGCTCTACTTGGAACCATTGGAGGCTGTATTGGTGAAACATCAGCATTATTGCTTTTACTTGGTGGAATTTACTTGATTTATAGAGGGGTTATTTCAATCAGAATCCCTGGACTCTATATTGGTACTGTAGCAATCTTGACTTTTATAATTACTGGATTTGATATTCAGACTACTATACTTCACGTGTTGGCAGGCGGTCTGATCCTTGGTGCTTTCTTCATGGCGACTGATTATGCATCATCACCAATTACTGCGAAAGGTCAAGTGATTTACGCGATAGGAATGGGTGTTATCACAGTGGTCATCAGAATGTATGGTGGATATCCTGAAGGTGTATCATATTCCATACTTCTTATGAACGTAGTTGCTCCACTTATTGATAAGTACACAAAACCTCGTGTGTTTGGAGGTGCCAAATAATGAAAGATATCTTTAAAACAGGTTTGATCCTTCTAATTATTAGTTTTGTGGCTGCAATGTCACTTGCTTTAACCAATGAAGTCACAAAAGATAAAATCATCGAGCAAAGAATGATGGCAAACGAACTCGCCAAAAAAGAAGTTTTACCAGAGGCGACAAGGTTTGAAGACATTACAGGTGAAATGGCGATAGAAATCACCGAGAATTTTGCTCCTATTGTTGAATCTTATGTGGGATATGATGCTTCAGATGTTGTTGTTGGTTATGTGTTTAAATCAAAACCTACAGGTTTTGGTGGTCCACTGGAAGTTGTCACTGGTATTAATTTGAATTCTGAAGTCACTGGACTCAGAGTCGGAAGTCATCAAGAGACTCCAGGCTTAGGTGCTAAGGGGACAGATGCTGCTTATTACGAACAATATGCCGGCAAATCAGCTACTGAATGGATAGGTGTTTCGAAAACAGCCGCTTCAGGAAATGATATTCAGGCAATCACAGGTGCAACTATCTCTTCTGACGCTATCACAGTGGGCGCCAACGCTTCTATCGATGCATTTCAAATGATCATTGAACAAGGAGGGGTCGGAAATTGAATATTAAAAATTTTACGAATGGTTTGATTAAAGAAAACCCAATTTTTGTTCAACTTTTGGGAATGTGTCCAACACTTGCTGTTACAACTTCAGCAGTCAATGGCATTGGTATGGGACTCGCTACTACAGCGGTATTGATCAGTTCAAATGCTGCGATATCAATACTCAGAAAATTTATTCCGGCGAAGGTAAGAATTCCTGCTTTCGTCGTAATCATTGCAAGTTTCGTTACAATAGTAGGTATGTTGATGGAAGCGTTTACACCGGCACTGTTTAGTGCGCTTGGTCTATTCATACCATTGATCGTTGTAAACTGTATCATCCTTGCTCGTGCAGAGTCTTTCGCATCCAAAAATGGCGTTGTTGCGTCACTGATGGATGGAGCTGGAATGGGTCTTGGCTTCACACTCGCATTATTTGTTCTTGGCAGTGTTAGAGAATTGTTTGGTAATGGAACTATTTTTGATATTTCCTTACTTGGAGCAAACTATAAACCTGCACTTATTATGATATTACCTCCGGGTGCTTTCCTTGCTCTTGGAATATTGTTGGCACTCTATAATGTAGTACAAATCAAAAGTTCTAAATAAGGAGGGGTTGTTGTGGAAAATGCAAGTATTTTTGTAATCATGGTCAGTGCAATTCTCGTTAACAACTTTGGCCTTTCGAGATGTCTTGACATCTGTCCATTCCGTGAGGTATCCAACCAAGTTGAGACTGCGTTTGGAATGGGGATGGCTGTAACGTTTGTTATGACGATGGCGGGAACATTGACGTATTTTGTTCACCATTATATTTTGGTAAAACTCGGACTTGAATTTTTACAGACAGCTGCTTTTATTCTTGTAATTGCATCTCTGGTTCAGTTCGTGGAAATCGTTCTTCAAAAAATGAGTCCTACTCTTTATCAAGCACTCGGAGTGTTTTTACCACTTATCACGACGAACTGCGCTGTACTGGGACTTGCACTTTTGAACATCCAATATGATTTTGGTTTGATTCAAACAATAGTACATTCTTTCTTTGCCGCAATTGGTTTCTCAATGGCCATTGTTTTGTTTGCGGGAATCAGAGAAAAATTGGAAATATCAGATGTGCCTTTGCCATTCAAAGGTTTTCCAATAGCTTTAATTACAGCAAGCTTGATGTCAATCGCCTTCCTCGGCTTTACAGGCTTGGTATAAGAAAGGGTGGAGTAAATGGATATTAATACAATAATAATAGCTGCAGGAATCCTTGGTGTAATGGGACTATTGTTCGGTGTCGGACTTGCGTTTGCATCAAAGAAATTTGCTGTTGAAATCGACCCTAGAGTGGTCGCAGTAAGAGAAGCTGTACCTGGTGCAAACTGTGGCGCTTGTGGTTATCCAGGATGTGACGGATTTGCACAAGCAGTTGTTAAAGGTGTAGCTCCTGTTAATGGTTGTCCTGTTGGTGGTGCAGATACAGCGACTGCTGTCGCTCAAATTATGGGCCTTGATGCAGGTGAAACTGTGAAACAAGTTGCAAGAGTCAAATGTGAAGGTCATGAAGAAAACTGTGGCAATCGATATGATTATGATGGAATCGACAGTTGTTTGGCTGCCAATATGTTAAATGGGGGACCAAAAAAATGTCTTTACGGATGCATGGGACTTGGATCTTGTGTTCAGGTTTGTCCGTTTGATGCGATTCACATCAACGATAAAGGACTCGCTGAAGTGGATCCGGAAAAATGTACTGCTTGTAACAAGTGTGTTGTAATTTGTCCTAAAAATGTTATCAGCCTTGTACCTTATGAGCAGCTCACAATTGTTGCCTGCAACAATTATGACAAAGGTCCTATGGTCAAGAAAAACTGTAATGTGGCTTGTATAGCGTGCGGAATTTGTGAAAGAAACTGTCCGCATGATGCGATTCATGTCATCAACAATCTTGCTGAAATTGATTATGACAAGTGTACCAACTGCATGATTTGTGTAGAAAAGTGCCCTACAAAAGCTATTCAAGGTGATCTGTCACTGAGAACAGTAGAATGATATTCAATTTTAAACCGCCAATAAAATGGCGGTTTTTTTTATTTTAACCCTTAACAATATTGCTTCTGAACCATTGAATGTTTAATTAAATTCATGTTTACATTGCTCGCTTTGTCTTGTATTTGAAAGAACATAATGCTAAACTATTATGTAGGTTAAATAAAAGACTGTTTAACTGTAAAAATATGGTATAATTTAGGAGTCGTTATGAGAGTAAAAAGCAATGAGAGCGTTATTTTACTTGTACTATTACTCATTGGAGCCATTTTTGGTAGTTTGATCGGCTCAGCTTTTGGTGATACCATTCCTCTGCTCAATTATGGAAAAACAATTGGAGTTGATCCTTTTGTAGTGGATTTAAATGTGATTGTATTGACGTTTGGACTTAAATTGAGTCTAAATCTTGCAGGAATCATAGGAATTATCATCGCATTTGTGGTTTATAAAAAATTATGAGAATAATACTTGCATCCGGCTCTCCAAGAAGGATTGAACTTCTTGACCAATTCAACATTGATTTTGATGTTGTTCCAAGTAAAATTGAAGAAGTGACCAGACCGCATGAAACACCGGTTCAAGCCGTAATGGCACTGGCGTTTGAAAAAGCGAATGATGTTGCGAATATGTACCCTGATGCAGTCATTATTGCAAGTGACACGATAGTATATAAGGATGACATACTCGGAAAGCCAAGTTCCAGAGCTGATGCCAAAGCTATGCTTAATAATCTGAATGGTGAAAAGCATGATGTTTATACTGGAATAGCCTTGGTTTATAAAGACAAAAGCATCTGTGTTGTCGATTACGAAAAGACAACGGTCACATTCAACTATTTAACAGAAGAACAAATCGAAAAATATCTGGATACCAATGAACCTCTAGATAAAGCTGGAGCTTATGGCATTCAAGGTATTGGCGCACTACTTGTAAAAAAAATCGATGGTGACTATTTTAATGTGATGGGATTGCCTCTCTCTAAATTAAGTCAATTATTGAAGAAATACTTTCAAATTGACCTCTTATAATAGGAGAGCCTATATGATCAAACAAATTCCACTCAGTGAGCAACCTAGAGAAAAACTGTTATCCAAAGGAGCAGCAGGTTTAAGCAATTCTGAACTCTTATCCATATTGCTAAGAACCGGCACTCAAAATAGGTCCGCATTACAGTTAGGACAAGATTTGGTGAACTCTTTTGATGATGATTTCGCTGAGATAGCTAATATCACGATTGAAGAATTATGTAATTTCAATGGTATTGGCGCATCTAAAGCTTGTCAGATTCTATCTGCGATAGAACTTGGAAAGCGCGTTCAATCTAAAGATTTGAACCGTCGCATCAAGATTTCGGGTCCAAGTGAGGTTGTCAATTATTTTAAGGCACAACTTTCAGATCTGAAAGTTGAAAAATTTATATCCGTTTTACTGAATACAAAAAATGAGATTATTAACTGGGAAGTTGTATCGATCGGGAGTCTCAATGCCTCAATCGTACATCCTCGTGAAGTTTTTAATAGAGCCATCAAGAGAAGTGCTGCTTCCATTTTAGTTGTACACAATCATCCATCAGGTCATGTCAATCCCAGCAAAGAAGATATCCATGTTACAAAGCGACTTTCTGAAGCGGGCAATTTGATAGGAATACCACTGGTGGATCATATTATAATTGGAAAATCAGGTTATTACAGTTTCAAAGAAGAAAATCAACTTTAGGCATGAGAAAGGAACAATGATTATGAGATTTGGATTATTTTACAAACAGTTGGGAATCGATTTAGGAACTTCAAACACACTCGTATGTGTAAAAGGCAAAGGGATTGTCGTCAGAGAATCTTCAGTGGTTGCCATTAATGATAAAGGGCAGGTTTTAGCCGTAGGTAGAGAAGCAAAGGAAATGATCGGAAAAACCCCCGGACAAATCAGAGCGATCAGACCACTTAAAGATGGTGTTATTGCTGACTTTGATATTACTCAAAAAATGATTAAATATTTCATCAACAAAGCTGTACCCAACATCAATTTTTTCACTGGTGCCAAAGTAGTTATAGGAATACCATCACAAATTACTGAAGTAGAGAAGAGAGCTGTCTATGAAGCTGCTATTTCTGCTGGGGCAAAAGATGCATTTTTGATTGAAGAACCAATGGCTGCTGCTATTGGCGCTGATATGCCGATCACTGAACCGATTGGAAGCATGATTGTGGACATCGGTGGTGGTACTACTGAAATTGCTGTCATTTCACTTGGTGGTATTGTCACAAGTCGTTCAATTAGAATCGCTGGTGATGAGCTCGACGAAGCCATCATTACTTATGTACGCAAGAAATATAGTTTGATGATTGGTGAAAGAACAGCTGAAAATGTAAAAATGAGTATAGCTTGTGCAATGATTCCGGATGTTGAAAAAGAAATGCAAATTACTGGACGTAATCTTGTTACCGGTCTACCAAATACGTTGATATTGAAATCAAGTGAGATCTACGAAGCCATCAAAGAACCAATTCAAGCTATCGTTGAAGGCATCAAATCCACACTCGAGAAAACTCCACCAGAGCTTTCATCAGATATTTATGAGTCAGGAATTGTACTTGCCGGAGGTGGGGCATTACTTCAAGATCTTGATAAATTAATCATTAACGAAACTGGCATGCCTGTAAGAATCGCAGAAAATCCACTAGATTGTGTTGCGATTGGTACAAGCAAAGCTGTTGAAAGTTTCAATGAACTCAAAGAAGTTTTTATAAGTTCAAGAGGATTCTAGAAAAATACGACAAGGTTTTGGTGATGAAATGAATGAACGTTATAAAAAAATAATCATCACGGTTGTCGGAATCATATTGATATTACTCATGGTCATATCTTTCGGTGGCAGGGATCGTATCACTGTCATTGAAAGCCAGTTGGGCTCTATATTTATTCCTGTTCAAAGGTTTTTGACCAACATTGGAAATTATATAGACGAAAAAACTGAACCGATAATCAATGTTTTGAATTACAAAGAATTGAATGAGGATTTGACAAAAGAAAATGAGTTCCTTAAAGAGCAGATTGTCGGACTTACGATGTCACAAAAAGAGCTGAATGAACTTAAACAACTTAAGTCAGCACTTAAGTACGTCGATAATTCACAACTTGATTCCATTGTATCTGCCAATGTCATCGCCAAGGATATTGGCAATTGGTACAATATGTTCACAATCGATGTCGGATATGATCAGGGAATCACAAAGAACAGTACTGTGGTGAACGGGAATGGTCTTGTTGGACTTGTATATGAGGTTGGTGAAAAGTGGTCGAAGGTCATTGCTATCATTGACCATAAATCATCTGTTGGTTTTGAAATGATGAGAGTATCTGATGATTATGTAGGAACTCTAAGTGGAACTACAAATTATGAACTTATAGGTGAACTTTTTGATCCTAAAGCCAATGTGATGGTGGATGAGTATATCGTCACTTCGGGACTTGGAATGTATCCCAAAGGTATTTTGGTCGGTCAGATCTATGAAGTCATAGAAGATAGAGACCAACTCCTGAAAAGGATAAAAGTCATGCCTGTTGTGGATTTTAAGAAAATAGATAAAATCATGGTCATACCTTATTTGGAAGATGAAAAATCTAATGCTTCAGAAATTATGAATCATGATATCCAATTGGATGGTGAGTAAATGAAATTTAGATACGTATTCTTATTGGCATTTGCCAACTTTATACTATCGAGTACAATTTTACAGCTTTTTAGAATCAATGATGCAATTCCTAATTTTTGCATCATTTTGTCTATAGTTTTTTTGGCTCTCTATTCTGAAAAACATGCCTATTATTTTGCTGCCATCTCGGGATTGCTGCAAGACGTTTTTTTAGGCAGAATGTTGGGCACAAATCTGATGATCTACATCATAATAGTCTTTCTTGCGACATTGTTGATCAGAGTGCTTTTTAAAGGCAATTATTTGACGCCAGTTTTTTTGATTGCACTGAGCACTGGATTATATCATGTGCTGTTCTATCTGGTGATGTTCTTTTTTCAGGCAACGGTTCCGTTTCACTTGATTGCTGGTAAAATACTCACAGAGATCATTTATAACAGTGTCATTGGTCTGATTATCTATTCTATTGTTTTTAAGAGAACAAATGGATATAAGTTGGGGGATTACAATGCTTAATTTTATCAGGAACAGGAAAAATCATGTCATATTGGCCTTTCTTTTGGTTTTTTCTTTTTTGGGTTATAGTTTATATGATTTGACGATCACTCAAGGTGAATATTATTATCAGAGGTCGGTAAGCAATCGGATCAAAAAGGTGGAGACACTTGCTAAACGTGGAGAAATCTTTGATCGCAACGGTAATTTACTTGCTACCAACGAAGTCGGTTTTGGACTTGAACTCAACAGTAGTATTATCCCAACAGAGTCTTTTTCAGAAATAGCAATTGAGATGTATGATTTTCTTGAAAAACAAAATGAAGACCATTTGGAATTTCCAATTTATATTGAAAACGGAGAGTATAAGTACCGCTTTGATGAAAGTATAAGCAAATGGCTTGCAGACAATGGCTATGATGACACTTGGACCGCAGAAGAAGTGTTCATGGATGTCAGAGGTGCTAACTATATTGATCCTGAACTGAGTAATTATGAGGCTTACAGAATTCTTTACAATCAAGGACGTTACATGCCTATTTCTACATCAAGGATGATTTTCATGGATGAAGTCTATAAGATCAATTTCTTGAAAATGTACGGCCTTGATCAAGATATCAGTGCAAAAGAAGCCTTTGGAATCATTCGAAATCGAAGTGATTTCAGGATTTCCTCAGATTATGACGATTATGAAGCCTATAAAATCATTGTGCTCAGACATGCGATCAAAGAAAAAGGATTCTTGAAATATGAACCAATCAGCATAGCCTCATCTGTGTCACAAGAGACTGCAGTATTGGTTCAGGAAAAAGGTTATGAGTTTCCAGGTCTTTCTGTGATTTATCAGACTGTACGTTTGTATCCTGAGAAATCAACGGCTGCACACATACTGGGATACATGGGGCCGATCGCTACAGAAGCAGAGATTGATTCTTATGTAAAGACCCTTAATTACAATCAAAATCAAATTATTGGGAAGACGGGTATAGAAGGTGTTTATGAGACGACACTTCATGGCGAGAACGGATACAAGTATATCGAAGTCGATGTATATGGAAAGTTTGTCTCCGAAGTGGATGAAGCAGTTTACGGACTTGACACAAAATCCAATAAATCAGGCGATGATATATATCTGACTATAGATTTACCACTTCAAGATGTTCTGGAGGATAGCCTTGAAAACGCTATAAATGCTATAAAAGTGGGAGGCACTTTCAAGAGTGATTGGGGCGATTATAAATTCAAACCGTATCCAAAAGTAGAGACAGCTGCCGGTGTCGTTGTTGATGTCAATACCGGTGAAGTGCTTGCCATGGCCAGTTATCCTTCTTATGATGTCAATCTTTTTTCAACTGGAATCAGTCAAGAAGATTATAATGCACTGAATCCTGTAAATAAGCGCAATCCTATTGCTGCAAGACCACTTGTCAACATTGTGACAATGATGGCCGTACAGCCAGGCTCCATATATAAAATGGTCACAGGCTATTCTGCACTTGAACAAGGCCTCAATCCATATCAAAAACTATTTTCATCCGGTTATGTTGAAATCGGTAACCAAAGGTTTGGTTGTTGGTTCTGGAATGATTATGGTGGTATCCATGGTCCTACAGATCTATTTAAAGCCCTGGAGGTATCCTGCAACTATTATTTCTTCAACGTAGCGACCGGTAAAGACTTCAATTCGGGAAGAACTCTTGATTTTGAAATGGGCCCGGTAATAATGACTGAGTCATCAAAACAATTTGGACTTGATGTCAAGACAGGAATTGAAATTGGTGAAGTTGCAACAGGTACACCTGAGCCGGAAAAGAAGAAGAGAACAATACAAGCTCTTTTGAAAACTGAGCTTAAAAGAATTGCCAAAGATTATTTTCCGGAAGAGTTAATCGCCGAGGAAGAGGACTTAAATGCTTTGGTTGATGAAATCATCAGTTGGTCGGATGAAAACCCATCGAGAGGTGCTTTAATCAACAAATTGTTGGATTTAGGGAGTAGTGAAGATTATTTTCTTACAGAAAAACTTGCGGATTTAATCAAATATGATTATTTTAACCTGATGAAATGGTATGAAAGTGATACTCTCAACTTATCTATAGGACAGGGTGATCATACCTATACGCCGATTCAGATTGCAAGATACATTGCAACAATAGCAAATGGCGGCTATTTGAAAGAGTTGACCCTCATCAAGAAGATTGGTGATGAATTAAAAGAAAAAAATACTGGAGAACAACTATCGATGGATGAAAAAGATCTATTGCAGTATATCCAAAAAGGTATGCGTCAAATGATCAATAGTCCGACCAGTTCTGTAAGAAGTATTTTTGAAAAATTTCCTGTTGCCATAGCCGGTAAAACCGGAACTGCTGAAAAAGCAGGACTGATGCCGCCGCTAGATGAAGTTGCGTACTTTACAGAGTACCTTAAAGAAATTGATAACACGCTCAGCTTAGAAGAAGTCAATGAGAAAACTCTTGAGATCATCAAAAAGCGCAGTGAAGAGATGGTAGCACTTGAAAAATCTAAAAACGAAGCCGAAACCGATATTGAGAGAGATATGCTTGGTGCTAAACTCAATGCACTTATTGAAAGAGATTATCTGAACAAAGGGAATGCGATGAGAGATGCAATCAAAACACTCTCAGGCGACAAACTGACAGATGAAGATCTCAACCAATTCAGACTGCCATATGACAACTACTCTTGGTTCGTTTCTTATGCTCCATATGAAAATCCGGAAATTGCAGTTGTAATTTTCATACCACAAGGTGGAACCGGAATTTATTCAGCGCCAGTGGCTAGAGAAGTATATGCAGAGTATTTCAAATTAGAACCTCCTATAGAAGACTAAATGTTGTAGTATGAGGTAAAATAAGTTACAATAGAAATGTTAAGTTGATTGAAAAATAAAGCAGGTGGTGATGCTATGGCGCGTAAGGGCCCAGCTGAGTTTAAGGGTAAATTGAATGGTCTTTATCTGAATGTCGACACAAATGAAAGTTACACTCGCATCATGTCACATCTCAAAAAAATATTGGAAGAGTCAGGTGCGTTTTATAAAGGTTCCAAAATCATTGGATTAACTGGCCAAAAATTCACTTACAAACAAAAAGCCGAAATTGAAGAGCTATTGTTCAATCAATACGGTATTGAAGTTGAAAGTCTCGAAGAGGAAATAGGCGAGATTAGAAAAACACCTGAACCTGAACCGATTCAGATTCCAGAACCCGTTAATGAGCCACCTCCAGTTGTTGATAAACCTGTGATTGAACAATCTAAATTATCAGATACAAAATTTGTGTTTGGGACATTAAGATCTGGCAAGTCTGTACATTATCCAGGCAATGTCATTTTGATTGGAGATATCAACCCAGGAGCTGAAATTATTGCTGAAGGCAATATAGTGGTAATGGGAAGGATTTTAGGATTCGTTCATGCGGGATCCGCAGGACTTGAATCTGCAGTTATCGTCGCAAATTTGTTGAAACCGACTCAAATCAGGATCGCAAAGTTGATTTCGGTACCACCGAGCGATGATCATTCTGAACATACGTTATCTCCTGAAATAGCTTCAGTGAGTAAAGGCATCATCAAAATAGAAAAATGTCATTAAAGTGTTTTCATGAAATCATTTTTGGAGGGGAACTATATGGGTGAATCAATTGTTATAACATCCGGTAAAGGCGGCGTAGGCAAAACGACCACTACCGCAAATATCGGAGCCGCACTAGCGATGGAAGGCAAAAAAGTAGTTGTTATCGATGCAGATATAGGCCTTAGAAATTTGGATATCGTACTTGGCCTGGAGAATAGAATTGTTTATGATATTGTAGATGTCGTCACTGGAGTATGTAGAGTCAAGCAAGCATTGATCAAAGATAAAAGATTTGATAATTTATATCTTTTACCTGCTGCACAAACAAAAGACAAAAATGCTGTGAATCCAGAGCAAATGAAAGATTTGATTACTGATCTGAAAAAAACGCACGATTTTGTAATTGTCGATTGCCCAGCTGGAATTGAGCAAGGTTTCAAAAATGCGATATCTGGAGCTGATCGAGCAATCGTTGTAACTACTCCTGAAATATCTGCAGTCAGAGATGCTGATAGAATCATAGGTTTACTTGAAGCGGCAGAGATACACGATCCTTTACTTATAGTCAATAGACTCAGAATTGATATGGCAAGACGTGGCGAGATGATGAATGTTGAAGACATCGAAGATATTCTCGCAATTGATCTGATCGGTGTCGTACCGGATGATGAGGAAGTGGTCATGAGTACAAATAGGGGAGAACCTGCTGTATTCAAAGAAAATTCACTTTCTGGAATGGCATTTAGAAATATTTCCAAAAGAATTATCGGTGAAAGCGTACCTTTCATGGAATTTGATGTTCAGGAAAGTTTTTTTGATAAACTAAAGAGAGCGTTATCTTTT
>JAIOSU010000207.1 GCA_021107455.1 Clostridiales bacterium
GAACTTGATTTTAAAAACAAAGTTGAAATCAGCACAAATGATGAAATGGGAGAACTTGGTGACAATATCAATTCTATTATCAGTACTGTCAGTAATACAGTGAAGCAAGTTATTGACATTTCAAATGAAGTTGCACAAAATGTCGAGAAGGTTAATGATACAACTTCAAGCGTTGCGAATGCATCTACTGAAATTGGGAGAGCAATCGAAGAAATCGCATTTGGTGCAAATGACCAAGCAAAAGACACAGAAATTGTCTCAAGTGTGAGCAATCAGCTGGGAGAACTGATTAATACAGAGCAAGGTGAACTCAAGGGATTATTTGAGCATGCGGAAGACATTAGAAAATTAAAGGAAGAGGGGCTTGTTGTACTGGATCAATTGGTCGAGAAGACAGTCCAGAATCAGTCTGCAATAAAGGAAATCAGTAGCATTGTACTAACCACAAATCAGAGTTCTGAGAATATCGAAAATGCAAGTGAAATGATCAGACAGATTGCTGACCAGACAAATTTGCTGGCACTCAATGCGGCTATTGAAGCTGCTAGAGCAGGTGAACACGGGAGAGGATTTGCTGTTGTTGCTGAAGAAATCCGTAAACTAGCGGAGCAATCCAATAGATTTACAGAAGAAATTGCTCTTGTAATTCAAACTTTGAAAACGAATTCAGTTGATGCAGTGTTTAAAATAAACGATGTTGAAGAAATGGATGAGTCTCAACAAGAGATTGTCAATATGACAAATATGAAGTTTGAAAGCAAATCAGATGTGGTAGATACGATGAATAATACGTTTAGCCAAATTGGTATTATCGGTAATGACATGCTCCTAAAAAAAGATGAAATCCAAAGTACCATTCAAAATCTTTCTGCTGTGTCAGAGCAGACAGCAGCTGGAACTGAAGAAGCCACTGCATCCATGCAATCGCAAAATGCTGCGATTCAAGAAATTGCAATGGCTTCGGGACAACTACAAGAACTCACTCAAAAAATGATTAGTGATGTCAATCAATTTACTATTTGAACTGATTGATCGAAAGGAGAATCATCATGTGGCAGTGCCCAAAATGCAAAAGGGAGTTTAAGAATACGAATCAGGATCATTTCTGTGGTGAACCACCTAATTCAATCGATGAGTATATTTCAGATCAACCTGAGGACATACAGACAAGGCTTCACGAATTACGCAAAGCGCTTCATGAAGCCCTACCAGATGCTGAGGAAAAAATTGCATGGAGAATGCCAACCTATAAAGGGAAGACCAATATCATCCATTTTGCAGCGTTTAAAAATCATGTTGGAATCTATCCCGGTGATAAGGCCGTTGTGCATTTTGAAGATAGACTGAAAGATTATAAGTCGAGCAAGGGTGCCATTCAGTTCCCGCACAGTAAGCCACTGCCACTGGAGTTGATTGTCGATATTGCGAAATGGTGCTATGAAACAGGAAATCATCATGGTCAAAAGTAATGACCATGAGAATTATTTCAAATTCATATAATCCGCTAAATTAGCGTTCATATCGATTCGTCCCTCAATGAGGGACTTTTTTGTTGTCATCACAATGGAAATACCAGGACCATGACCATTTTTAATGCAGTCAGAATGGACAATGATACCAACAGATACCGCTCCTTCAAGATAGCCACCAAGACCAAATGAGCAATCTGTATTTTCAATCAGAACAAAATCCCCAAAACGAAGCTTGTCTAGTCCTAATCTCTTTATTTCATTTTTATCCGAGGTAATCAGATCATAATCCCCCTGCTGAGAATATGGGGCACCCACGCCAGATCCCATGAGCCCATGAGGAATCTTTGCAGTGACAGGTACTATGAGTTTGCCATTATCCTCTGTTATGCCGATACGCTCAAACAAGTCCGGATCGATGCTCATAATCTTGATGTCAGGGAAGTCAAGTAGTTCAAGGCCTTGACCATAACCCTTGATTTGAATTTTATCTTCGGTTGTCATTTCTTCCAACACATTTTGCTCAAACTGCACCATCACGTGGTCTACACCGCCATGAGAGCCGAGGACATACCCTATAGCCCCTTTTGAATCACCTGTTATGACTTTTGCTTGATTGCCTGCACAAGCAAAAACATTGAGGGCATTGTTGGACGGTCCATCTTCATTTTTGATGGTCACTCCTGGCTCGATATGATCTCCAGCCCAGCCATAGACGCTGTCGCCGACTTTGACGTTGTAATTGATGGCTCCTGTTCCAGGAATCACATAAGGTCTACCATCAGTATCTACCCGATAACCGCCAAACTTAGGATGAGCCACTTTTCCCATAACGCTGTGCATTACTACCTTGTCTTTATTTGTTTTCATGAAATACTCCTTTTTGAAACTTATTGTATTTTCATTATAGCAAAATTTGTTATTTTGGAGTTACAGAGGCATAAAAATATACGTATAAATGATATAATAGCATCATAATATATAATCACAACAATGGAGGAATAGGATGCTTGGAGTGCTCATATACATTATACTTTTTTCACTAATGTATCTTACATATCGATGGATCAAACAAAAAATCTATACATATAGGGACCAAGGTCCACTTGATGAAAGCAAAGAAAAATATTTATTTTTAACTTGTCTTTACATATTTACGTTCATTGCAACATGGCGCTTTACAATCGTTTCACCTTCAGGAATTGGAGTGTCCTATAGAGGGTCGGAGACTTACTTGATTCCATTTTCTGAAATCATTGAAACCAATCGATTAAATACTTTCTTTGAATTTGTCAGCGATAGTGAAAGCATGAGCTTATCTCAACTGATTAAAGATTATCTAGTGAACTTCATGAAATCCATGATCATTATGTTACCACTTTCACTTAGCCTTTTTGCTGCCTACAAGAATAATGTGAAGCGATTGGTATGGTTGACGGTCACTGTTATGGTGTCATATTACTTTTCAGGTGAGCTCCATATAGGTAGTACAATAATCAAAGTGCTATTCTTATACGGTTTGACACATTTGATTTATATGCTAATCGAAAAGTTATTTGCGAGACGCGAAATTATAGTATGGATGTCCATTTTCATTCTATTTACAGGTGTTGTTTTAACATCAGACATCAGGTTCTTGAACGATTCGTATGCATCAAGCTTTAAAACACCTGAGGTAATTGAATTTGAAGAGCCATACGTTTTTAATGGAAATGTGGATTTTACTTTTCACTCTGCAAAGTTGAGAGAGGACCATACAGAAATTGAACTGGATTATACACTTAACAAGATTCCTGAACTGAACATCCCATATGAGTACAAAGTTTCAAACTTGACATTGGATCTTAAGACCGGTGAAGAAAAACACAAATATGGGTTTTCTACAGATCATTTACTGCGCATAAACAATATTGATATAAGGGCCAGCCAAATTAGTAAATCAGTTTTTCCACTAACGATATATGGGATCAGCGAAATCATGTATGTCATAATCGACCCGGAATTAATTGAGCAAATCTCTTTTGAAGATAGCGGTTGGTTAACTGGTGAACCCTACACCTGTTACAGACTGACATACCGTGTTCCAAAGGTTTCAGATTATGAACTCAGATGGAATGTACCTCTCAAATATAATGATCTACTTGATACAACTTATAATCCACATGTTTCTTATTACACTAAAAAGATGATTCTTGAAGAAACTGAATCATCCATTTTATATGAAGTGAAAAATTATTTTTATGATAGAGACGCCTCTGACATTGAAATCATTGGTCCAGAGGTCATCAATGTAATCTATGGTTTAGAGTTTGAAATTGACACTGAAAATCCGGTTTTACATTTTGAAACTGCTGATGATATTTAATTGTTGTTTAAGCTAAAAGGAGGAGATCCATATGGGAATGAAATGGGATTCCGAACCAAAGAAAGACAGATTCGATCCAGTAGCAGGTGCGAGAACAATGAAGGCTGTTATTACTGCAGGCAATGGTGGTTATGACAAACTTGAGTGTAGAGAGGTTATGATTCCAGTTCTTGAGTCTGGGGAAGTTCTTTTGCAAGTATTGGCCGCAGGAGTCAACAACACTGAAATCAATACTCGTATTGGTTGGTACTCATCCTCGGTTACAACAAGTACAGAAAATGCAACGGAGAAGCAGGCGGAGACTATTAACTCAGATGGTGGATGGAA
>JAIOSU010000137.1 GCA_021107455.1 Clostridiales bacterium
ATATTATATGATTTTCCAGTAAGAAGATTTCCCGAATTCAGACAGGATATCTTGGAAAAGTTAATTATTTTAAAAAAGGAAATTAAGCCGGACATGATCTTTGTGCCTTCTTTAAATGATATTCATCAAGATCACCAGGTTATAGCAAGCGAAGGATTGAGGGCCTTTAAAAGACATACCATTTTGGGCTATGAAGAGCCTTGGAATAATATTGTATTTGAATCAAGTAGTTTTATCACTTTAGAAAAGAGGCACATATTGAAAAAAATAGAGGCTCTAAAATGCTACCAAAGCCAGATGCACAGGAATTACCTTACAGAAGATGCAATATGGGGAATTGCGCGACTTCGTGGAGCACAATTGGAGGGTGGCTATGCTGAGGCTTTTGAGGTCTTAAGATGGATAATTAAATAGAAGATAATTGCGATGCGACGATCATTGAAGGTATTAATAAGGTATGTGGACCAAAATTTGGGATTAAGGTGCAAAATTGAAAGAACACCATATCGTTTTTATAACTTCAGGTCATAGCCCTTTTTCATCGAGACTTTTTCACAAAGAGCTTAAAAGCCTGAAAAAAAAATATACCAATCTTGCTATTGTAGCGCCATATCATAAGCAAGAAGAAACAATAGAGAATATACGTATTATTGGGATAAGAAAATAGAGATCACGATACAATCGTTGGCACGCCCTTTACTCACTGTATAAAAAGGCATCTGCTTTATGCCCTGACATTCTTCATTGCCACGAACCAGATTCACTCATGGTTGCGTATATTTTAAAAAAGAGATTTCCTGAAACTAGGGTTATATATGACTGCCACGAATTTCATCCCCAGGGCTTTACTGAGAATTTTCCCCACCCATTGAGGGGTATTGCAAAACTACTGATCGAGAGGGTCGAGGACTTTCTTGTGTCTAAGGTAGATGGCGTAGTAACTGTTAACCGGAAGCTGGCAAAGAGATTTAAAAAAAACAACAAGTCAGTTATAGTATTGCCGAATTATCCTCCCTTAGAGATATTCGAAAAAAACGAGAGGAAAAGAGAGGTCTTTTCTGCCAGAAAAGTACGTCTGATTTATGTTGGTGTCTTAAGCTCTGATCGGGGCCTTTTTAGAATGCTTGAGATGCTAAGAGGACTAAATAGCTTAGGAAATGTTCAACTGATATTGATCGGAAAGTTTTCTTCTAGTGAGCTGAAGCGAAGGTTCTGGCAAAAAGCTGAAGATTTTAACCTGGTTAATAAAATAGATTACAAGGGATATCTATCACATGAAGAGACAGTTTTAAATCTTTTAGATGCGGATATCGGGCTATTCTTGTTAAGTGATAACGAGAGATATAATTGGGGTGAGCCTGTAAAATATTTCGAATATTCTGCTGCCGGTTTACCAGTCGTTATAACTGACCTTCCTGCAAAGCGTAATTTGATTGAAAAGAACCGGAACGGAATTCTAGTATCACCAGGTTCTTCTGATGATGCAGTAAATGCGGTTAGATCATTAATAGACAACTCTGATCAAGCCAGAATCATGTCAGAGAGAGGAAGAAGAACATTCCTTAAGGAATACAATTGGGAGTCAGTAGAGCACAGGCTTTTTGACCTTTACGGGAGTTTATGACTGCTTCGGGCCAGTACTTTTTTTGCATATAATGAGTCAGGTCATTCCTGATATGAAAGGTGGAGAGGTGAAGAAATCAGAATATGAGCATTTTGATAGCTGCAGTAGTCAGAGGAGTAAAAACACTGATAGCGAATTTATATGAAAAGTGATCTAAATTGGAGAGTGTAATCGCAAGGAAAAGATTGCAGTCTATTAAATCAGGTATTTGAGGTCCAGGTTGATGTAGACAAGGCTGAGCATATGTATAAGGCGTTTGAAGTAGTGAGATGGTTGCTTTAGCCAATTGTGTTTGAATACGTAAAATTTGATAAGGAGTAGTAGATGAACAAACTTAAACCTATAACTGTGTTGATAACAGCGGCAGGGTGCCCTGGTGCCTCGACCTGTATCCGCTATTTAAAGGGTATTGAGGAACGTCAAATCAAGATTGTCGGTGTGGATGCTGAGCAAGAGTGTATCGGCAGATTTTTAGTGGATGATTTTCGTAAGGTTCCGATGGCTATTGAGCCGGATTATGTTGACGAGTTATTCGAGTATGCAGTGAAACAAGAGGCCGATTGCATCTTAATTCCATCGAGTTATGAGGTGGAAGTTATTGCAGCACATCGTGAGCGATTCGAAAATGTTGGAATTAAAGTGTTGGCATCATCGCCAGAATCACTCAAACGTGCCAATAATAAACGTTTGTTGTATGAAACTTTCAAGGATGATGATATTGTGAAAGTGCCGGATTTTCGAGTCGTTCATTCGTTAGATGAATTTGTCGATGCTTGTGAAGTGATGGGGTATCCAGAAAGAAAGCTGTGTTTTAAGCCACCATTTTCCAAAGGTAGCCGAGGATTCCGTTATCTTGCTTCTGATATTAATCGCGCTGATCTTTTATTAAATTACAAACCAGATAGTAAAATCATTACCCTCAATGAAATGATTGATATATTTGATGGAGAGGACGAGTTTCCTGAATTGCTACTTATGGAAACTATTATAGGCGAAGAAATAGACAGTATGGTACTGGCGGATGCCGGTGATCCGTTGTTGATTACACATAAAACCCGAGAACTTGAGCGTGGCGGTGTAATCACCATGGGCGGTCATTGCGTGAGACCTGATTTGGATAAGAAGATTACCGCAATCCTGAAAAAAGTAAAACTTTCTTATAACATCGGAATTCAATTCAAGGGGGGATATCTTATGGAGATTAATCCCCGGCTTTCTACGTTTTTATACACTCGAAATTGGGTTGAACCCTATTTTGCCGTCAAGTTTGCATTGGGAGAGTTGAATGCCGACGAAGTACGTGCAATGCAAGCGAAGGTGCCTATGACTTTGAGAATGTTGCGATATTTTGATCAATGTTTTTTTGATGCTGCGGCAACAAATGAAGATGATAAAACATGCTATTAGTAAAGTTGTTACCTCGACATTGAATGAACAATAGTTTGTCGTGCCATAGCAAAAGGATAGTATAGAACATTTGCAGTCATTGTCCATTTAATATTTTTTGACATTAGTGTCCGGTTAAAACATTAGAATAGCTTCTAACTAACTTAATTAATATGTAATAACGACGAAATCAAAAGGGATCGATTTGAAATCAGCTTATTAGGTCTGATATTCCTTAATTTTCATATGAAAATTATAATTTCACATGATGTCGATCATATTACGGTTTGGGAACATAGAAGGGATTTGATAATTCCTAAATTTGTAGTGCGGAGTTTCATCGAATTTGCTTTAGGATTCATTGCTTCCTCTGAGTTAAATGGGAGATTGAAAAACCTTGCTAAAGGCAAATGGCAAAATTTGGAAGAGCTCATGAGATTTGACAAGGAAAACAGGGTGCCTTCCACATTTTTCGTAGCTGTGAGTAATGGAAGAGGATTAAGTTATTCCATAAGTCGAGCAGAATATTGGATAAAAAGAATTTTAAGCCAGGGATTTGATGTCGGAGTTCATGGAATATGCTATGAAAATTATGACAACATAAAAGAGGAATATGGAATATTCAGACACTTATCTGGCTTGGATGAATTCGGAATAAGGATGCATTATCTGATGAATTCTGACAGCACGTTGGAATTTTTAAATAAATGTGGCTACTTATTTGATAGTACAACCTATGAACTGAGTAATCCTTATAGGGCTTGTAACTTATGGGAATTTCCTTTACATATTATGGATGGCAACATCCTTTGTAAAGGAAGTAGATGGCAGGATCAGAATTTGGACCAAGCTCAATCAACAACTAAAAGAATTATGGAAGACGCATTCAATAGAGGAATAAAGTACTTTTCCATATTGTTTCATGATATATATTTCTGTGATAGTTTTAAAACTTGGAAGGAATGGTACATGTGGTTGATAAGATATTTAAAGGATAATCATATTGAGTTCATTTTATACAAGGATGCCATTAAAGATTTAGATGTCCAATAAGACTATTTGCTCTATGCTTAAACAAATTGGATAAACCATCTAAAGGAAAAGTGTTCTTTTCTCTAAACTGTTATAAATTTACACAATACTTCACATTACCAAAAATAATTAGAGCTTATGCTTTAATACCTACAGGGAGATTTTGAAACATATGATTTCAGCAGTAGTTATTATTACTTGTCATAGGGACCGATGAACATTTGGCTTATCCAAACTGGTGAACGGCTTCCTATACAAATCTGTGTTCGCAAAATGCGCACAGCAATTCTGACAAATAAATTACTAGAACGGGGGCATAATATTTTATGGTGGGCGAGTGCTTTTGAACATCAACAAAAGGTAATGTTATCAAAGAAGAACAGAAATTATGATATTTCTA
>JAIOSU010000181.1 GCA_021107455.1 Clostridiales bacterium
TGCTTTTCATTTGTTAACCTCCCTTGTAATAACATTATTTATATCTTTTTTATTTAACGACCTGATTGTCATAAAATAAAAACATATTATCTAAAAAATCCAAGGATCAACTTCAAATTTCGTAAGTTTTTTAATTCTCTTCACTAGTTGTTTTGCGTTGGGAGGAGATTCAACCGTTCCAGAAATATTTAAGACTTGATGATTAGAATAACGTATTTTAAAATTCCAGTACCACCCATCACATACTTCCACAGAATAATCTGACTTCCATTCCTCAATTTTTATTTTTGATACAAGATAAATAAAAAAGTCCTCAATATCTAGTTTTCTAACCTTGTATTCAAATTCTTGAATTGCAATTTCAGAAAATCCGTTGAATAATTTATGCTTAATCATTCCCGAACGATATACAAATACCTTCTCAGCTAGGATTTCTTCAGGAGAACACATACCACTAGAATGCATATGAATTTCTATTGATGTTATTCTTTTCTTTGACACACAAAACACTCCCTTATCAATAAATTCTAATAAATCAGTTTATTACTATTTAAAATATTATAATAACTATATCATATAAATTTCAAAATTTTCTATGCAATTTGAACAATTCTGAAAATTCAAGAACCGTGCTACTATTGCTACCCATCGCAAATCAGAAATATGCTGGATTGGTATACATCAATCATAGTATTGTTATATAATCATCAATAAAAGACGTCTGATCAACTTAATGACCAAACGTCTTATTTAATTCACACCCAACGCCTTAAACACAGCATCTTCTGGACTCGTATAAAAAGATACCTGAAATTTAGCAAACAGTTCCATTGGTACTGTTGGTATATCTGCTGCAGATGCCATCGGTAACAAGATTGCTTTGGCTCCAACATCAAAACAAGCCTGTAATACATTTGCAAGTTCTGGAACCTTTGGGGTACTTCCACCTATACTCATGGTTCCTAGTAATACCATCTGACTTTGAACAGGTTTTCTAAGAACACCAGAGCAGAGTCCGACAAATGCTGATAACGCAAGCTGATCTGTCATACCTACCCCTTGCATATCCTGAACATGCATTAGATAATCATGATCATCAACCAGAATCGATCCACTGACTTGTTTACGATTAGCCTTAAAATAATTGAATGCAGTTTGAATGCTCTCTCGAACTTCCTTGCCACTACCTAGACCAGTCTTTTCGATCTTGCCTCTCCCCGGCACAACTTCTGTTTCAATCTTATACACCCCGATCATAGCTGAATCACCATGACCTACTGTATAAACATGACCTGGTTTAGATGCACCTTCAGGTATTAGTTTTCCACCACCTTGCTCTGGCACTGAAACGAACTCTTCTTCAAAAGTTTCTTTATCAATATAACTGAAGTGAACATCATAAAATTCCATGCCACCGATCTTTTTCAGCTGCTCTTTAACACGTCGTCGACCTACCATGGCATAACGAAGAACTTCTTCAACATCTTCTTTTGTATACTCACCATTCGGATAAATCAGCTTAATCATCCCAGAAACCGTCTTCTTAACACCAATAACATCTCTTTGATTTAGATTGCTGCCAAAGTTAAAATACTTATCAATAGCATCGGCATAAGTTCGTTTACGCATTTCCCTAAAGAACTCAGCGATATAGTCAGTGATAAAGCCATATTCATTCGTAAAGAATTCAGGTTTAAACTTTGGTATCTCCCAGCCTGGCAAATAGTAGTGCATACGATCAAAGAATGCCGTATCATAAGCCATCGCATCAGGAAATGGTTCAAATAGATGAGATGTCTTTAAAAGCACATCCACACTTTGGTTGATATTTCCAACAAACACCATAGATGCACTGGCTTGTTTTTCTTCTTTACCACGAGCAAATGAACCCGATGCCATAAAATCTTTCATAATCTGAATACCATCTTTGTCCTTAAACGTAATCCCAGCCACTTCATCAAAAGCCACTGTATCCCACAGACCAACCAAACCTATAGTCTTACTACCCATGTTGTAGAATAGATTAGCTACTGTTGTTTGACCCCCAGATACTAAGATGGAATTTGGTGATATTTCCTTATAGATATGTGATTTACCAGTACCACGAGGTCCAAGTTCACACATGTTATAATTATTCTCAATAAGAGGTACAATACGAAGCAGCATATGCCATTTGACACTCTCTTCTAACTGTGTTGGCTCCATACCAATACTTCGGATAATCACATCAATCCATTCCTCTTTTGAAAAGGCTTTACGACCTTCAAAGATTTCATTTAGATCTAAATTAGGCATCTGAATAGGTGTTAGATCGTCAATACTAAACGGACTATTCTTTTCCATCTCATCATAGAAGTAGGACATTTTTAAGATACACCAAATACCACCTGCAAGGAGCTTTTCAAAGTCTTTTACATACCTACTAGAGATGGGCACGGCTTTTAATCCAAGGTTTGAGAACTCAGCTTCATAGACATCGCGCTTTTCATTAAGTTTCACTGTTAGTTTATCAATTACAGTATAATGGCCAGCCTCTTTGATCTTACTCTTGATTTTCTCAGCTTCATCAGGTCGCACATAGTTTTCTGCCAGTATATTCTTAACTCGCTTTACACCATCATTAATACCATCTAAATCATCCGTTGCACAGTACATGCCAAGAAGATACTCCAGTACATATACAGGAACATTCGCACCTTCTTTAATCATTTTGGTGAGATCTTTACGAACCACACGCCCTGCAAAATAATGATTGAGTTTTTGATTCAAATCCATATGACTCACCCCCTAAAATCCAAAGTCATTCACAATCGCCAAATCTATAGTGAATGCAGATTTACTCAGTATTGGATTAATTGTTTCTTCATCATCTTCAAGCACTAAATAGTAAGTGTCTTCTTTTTTATACTTTAAGTCTTTCAACACAAACTTTTCTTTAAAGCTTCTATCTTTTGGATCAGATGAATCCCTATCTGCAATAATGAAGACTTCATTACTCACACGATTTCCATCAACATCTGTTATATATAATTTCAGATTAAGGGGTAGATTTTTCACCGATACAGACTCTGTTTGGAAGAACTCCAAATATGAGATTCTATTCGTCAATTTACGTGTTATGCTTGTCAATTGCACCTCAACCTTTTTCGCCTTAAACCCATCACTACGCTTATCAAAGTATTCAATGACAGGCACAACGATCTCCTGTAACATCGCACCACCATGCACGAAATTACCGTCATTCCCTTGTGTTTTAAACCGTATGGTTCCTTTAGGTACAATGACCTTTAGAGGCTCTTTGGTGTTTATTTCTGGGTTAAATGGTAAGTTTAAAACATTCATATCTTCAGCATCAGACTTAGATAAGATATAACGTCTGTCCGTCTCTACAACAGCATCATTTTTCACCTTCGTAATCTTATCATATTCCACAAGTTTAGAACGCTGATAAACAAAACCATGATCTGCTGTAATAATCACCTTTGTGGCACTGACATGATTAACAAGCGCCCTTAACAAATCTTTTAACTCTTCAATCGCCATTTCAGCAGCATCAAATGGACTGCCCTGATGACCATAGCTGTCGATGGTGTCATGATAGATATACACCAGTTTCTTCCCTGTAAGGGTATCTTTGTAGTCTGACTTCTTCATATGCTTTACATCATCATAACGAATTGCCAATGCATCTGGATGTGCTGCTTGAAGGATTTTCTCACGGTTCTTCGTACCAGCGGTGCTGACACCATCAATGGTTATCCCTACATCCTTGTCATACGCCATTTCTGAACGTGGTAACAAGGTTGCCATACCAAACTTCGTATAAGAAGGAACAACACCCTGTAGCGCTTTTAATTGGATTTCAGCGCGTCTTTCCTTCTGTAACTCAACAACTAACTCTGAAGCAATTTCATAACGCATGGCGTCACTGATGATCACAAAGATTCGTTCATCATTTTTAACATATTGACTAACGAAATCCTTGTAGAAATGCCACTGTTTCTTGTATTTAAGTCCACTGATTTCAATAATATTATGTCTGTCAATAAGACCTGACCAGTTGGTTGATAGTGTGTCTAAGAAACTTGAAACATAGACATTTTCAATATACTCAGACATTCCAGCAAATAAGTCTTTATCTTGAATCTGATCAAAGTAGTGATAGAACTTACGGTAATGGAAGTCCAATTTATGATACTCACTGACATACATATCAAAGTAGTCATCCAGGTTCTCCACCGACAATCGATTTGAAACTTGATCATAATGTTTTAATAACTCTAATCCATGAATGATTGCTCTATACTCATTTTCAAAAACATAGTACCAATGCTTGGATCGGCGTTCTTTTGCATAACGAATCCATTTTTCATAGTCTTTACGCCCTTCTGAAGCACCAACAGCAAGCCTTGATAAAATCACCTTATCTATTATCATAAAGGTATCACAAGCTACAAGAATATCGGTTTCAACAGATTTAATCAACTCACCTATTTTCAAGACTTCCTCTAGGTGTTCTGATAACTTTTGCGCTTCTTTCTGATAAGGACTTAAACTTAATAGTTCATCTATAAATACGACGATTTCACTGACTCTTGACGACTTGAGTTTTTCAAGATCCTTTGGCAATTTACCACTAAACTCATAAGCAAAACTTGTATAGAAGAGCATGCCAATAAACTCATCCATATTCATCACTTCTGAATTATAGCCAAAACGCTTTATCACAAGTTCATAGAAGGCTTCTAAGTTGCTATACTTTTGAATATCTTCAATTAACTTTTCATCTCCACTGTCATGTTCAGTTATGAGTAAACGAACCAACTCATCAAAATCTGCTGTTTTAAGTTTAGCAAGGGCAGAAACAATTGCCACCTCAAAAGTCACTTGATCATAGGCTTCTATCCCAAAAGACTTCAATTTATTAACACGCTTTTCATTTTCAAAGAATTTAATACTCTGCTTAACAAGCGGACGTAATGTATCATCCGTAATCCCAAGTCTTCTCATTTCATATATTGATCGATCCGTTGAGAATTCTTCTGAATACTTTTGAATATCCAATAGCCAGTTCTCACGATCCAGTGGTTTTCCAAATGGCGCATAAATCAGGAAATGAGATGATAAATCAGCCACTTCAACATCATATTTAACTTTAAATGCATTATTATTTGAAAGAACAACAACCTTGGTGTTTTCAAACGTTAAACCTTCAATATCATTCACAAATTCTTGATCAGCATCGTACCAGAAAATGATATTGCGAACATTACCATTCTCAGGATCACGACTCAGCATCTCCTCAAGGATTTCTTTAATATTCATTTGATTCTTAATCACATCATCACTTCCTTTTTGCAAGAAGATCTGCCTTCATCGGCTTTTGACCATCTCCTTGAGGTACTTCTACACCTTGGAATAGTTCATAGTTATGATCTACACCATCATCTAGATCAAATTCAATCTGTTGGTGGGCAATATGGGCTACTACCTTATCAAACTCGGTAACTTCCTGTAGTTTTTTCTTAAGGTTATCCACTTTCTTCTTATCATTCGACTTCTCTGTTAGCTCAATGTCATTTTCATAGTATCTTTGGATCTCATGCAGATAGTCAGTTCTGAACCTTGCAATTGTTGATTTATCATAGCGATGCATGTAGAACAGTGCCTTTATACCATTTTGTTTTCCACTATCAATCATCCAGTAAATCGGTCGTTTTTTGTACATTTTGACATGATCATTGTAGAAATCTTTTACAAAGTAATTTCTTATAGTTTGACGAGGCGTATCTCTCGAATTTGGATTTAAAACATCGGCGATGTATTTAAGATTTTCTTCAAGTGTTTCTTCACTAAAGGCAAATTTTAAGAACTCAACAAATCTATGAAGAATGTCATTTTCAAAATAATCATCTTCTATCATTAATATAACGTTATCATTACATGGTTTAAATGATTTAAATTTTGATGGATCAAACTGACCTCCAGCAAAACAAAAACCTTTTTCATCTATTGAATACCTTCCCATAATTACGCCTACATAATAAGATACAAATGATATTACTAAATCATACTTACTCATATCATTCTTGATTCCCGGTTCTACACGCCCATTATTATGCTGACCAAATCCATAAATCCTTTCAGTTAACTTATTAAGCTTATCTTCATTCACTATTATTTTTGCTATTCTTAAGTTAATCGATTCAACCCATTTTTCAATACTATCAGCCACTAATTTACTATTAGTAATGTGTTTTAATACTCCGTTTTCCTTATAACTCCATGATGTTTCCCTCTCATCCCAATCATCTTTAGCCATATCAATATTTTCACTCACCATATTGATTATTTCCGTTTTAAATTCTTCATTAATTATTATTGGTAATTTGGAAATATGACCAACTTCATAATTTAATGTATTACTCATATAAGATAGTAAATGATTACTAGAGCTACTATTTAAAATTCCAAGTAAATATCTCAAATCTGCTCCATTTGAAAATATCGAGCACCCCGCTACGTCAAATAACCCACCTTGAGGAACGTATCTAACCGAAAAGCCCGAGCTAGTTACTTTACTCCAGGTTAAACACTCTCTAAAAAAGTACTGAGGGCTTCTAATAACAGATTTCGAAAAACTTCTTAGTTCAACTCCATTATCTTTCCAGTTAATTATATATTCTAAATTACCAAACCACTTTCTATATGCTCCCCCTTTATTGTAAGGAAACCATTTTAATGAGCTTAATTCAGCCTCTTTGCTGTTAGAAAAATTATATCCAATATTCGTAATGTCTACTTCATGCCACAATCTTAAAAACCTATTGTTATCTGCAGTTGCAACCCCTTGTTTTACATCTGCAAACTTCTCGAGAGGTTTACTGTCAGTAAAACATTGAAAAACTTTACTATTAGCTTTATATGCAATAGTATTCCCTGGAACAGCACAAAAGAGTTTTTGATCAGACTTGTACCAATTATCTTTATTGAAAAATTCTACTTTTTTCTCATCTTTTCTACTGTAACAAAATTTTGACAAATCAATTGCAGTCATGATTTTTGTTGGAGCAGATTTCTTATTAATCCAAGATACAATTGGGTTATGACCCACTTTCCCATCAAACAACTCTGTTCCAAAATCCACTAATGTTTCAAACTCCAACTCTTCAATCATCTGCTTTCGTATTGGTTCAAAACTCTTCAAATACATCCATGATGTTGTTGTAACAAACGCAATATATCCATCAGACTTGCATAGATCATCTATTACTTTCTTAAAAAATACCATTGAAAAATCAGATTTGTTTTCAGGATATTCACTACACACATAATCATACAATTTGCTACTCATTCTATTTGAATTTAAGTAGGGTGGATTCGTAACAACTACATCATAATTATTTGTTAATATTTCATACTGATGAAGTAATGGCATTATGTGCTGGCTCAATTGGAGCTTGTAAATTGTTTCAATTAAATCCTTAGGTTGTTCACTTAATTTTTCGTTTAGATTATTTATAGTCTCAAAAAAGTCAATATTTCCCACTTTGATTATACTTCCATACTCTTTTGCATCAATGAAATTTCTTATAAGCTTACTAATCTGTTCGTTTTTCTTTGTATCACCGTTTGTCAAATATTTAATAACGCCGTTTTCAACCTCATTACTTTGCTTAATTGATATTAAGTTCATTTTTAAATTTTCACTTATAGCTTTTCTATTATGCTTTCTAGCTTTCATTAGCAGAGCAAAAGAAGCTAACTGATATGCTCTATCATCAATATCAATTCCATAAATATTATCTTTTAAAATAAGATATGCTGCATCTTTTTTATTGTACCCAAGGTCTAAATATACATCTAACAATAAATCAAATGCGTATACAAGCATGTGACCAGAGCCCATAGCAGGATCAATCACTTTTAGTTCATTTATTTTAATTGGATTAACTTTTTTCTCACAATCATCTTGCAAAAAGTATCTCCACTTTTTAAGTGTTTGTTCACTAACATTAAAATTTTCCAGACACAATTTCCCCAAAGAGTTTTGTATCATATATTGTACAACCCATTTAGGTGTAAAGATCTGAGTAGCTGCTGGCAATAGCTCTTTTGGCACCCGTGCCCTCTTCATCGTCCCATCATAAACCAATTCGTTATTATCTATATTAAAATATTGATACATCCATCCAATAATTTCTACATCTTCTTTAAAGTCTTCTTCATCAATCGACTCAATTAAATCTCTAATAACTGAGCCACTTGATAGCAATTGATCAGGTAGTAGTAATTCAGTAAAATCACCGATAGCTTCGAATACCTGAGGCATCAACTTTCCAAGGTTGTTACATTCTTTCACAAACACATACTTAAAGAGCTCCTCATCTTTATGATTTTCCTTAAGATTGAACACCTTCTCACTATCTAACTCAAGATCTGATACATAGTCGTAAATATGCGTTATAACATCTGGTTCAGTTTTACCTACAACTTCAGAAGACAGTATTCTGACCTTTACTGGAAGATACTCATTAACCTCCATAAACCTGATAGCTACGATTCTATTGAACCAAGTATAAGCCACCTCTTCAACTATTTGTCCAAACCCTTTACGATTGATTTCAGCTATGAGTTTGTCCCTATCCTTTTTAATACTTGTAGGATAGACTATTTGATTCACTGCATTTTTTACACGAAATCCACCTTCAAACTCTTCAATATCATCGTATTTCCCTGTTCCTTTTATCCCTAAGGCGTATGCCTTTTGGCTTATATCTTCAATGAGTATTCTTCTAGCACGAACTGAAAACCCTTTAATTTCTGACTTATTCATGACTTATCCCCCTTAGTAGAACTTAATAACATGATTGTTTTGCATCTCTTCCTTCAATAGTTCTCTAAACTTGTTAACGACATCTTCAAGATCAGAATCAGACTCTACATCTTTGAATGCTTTTGCGTATGATGTTAAGTTAAGTTTCTTAACCTTCTTAGATGGAAATGGCGGATCATTGACAACACCACCTCCACCTGGCTTATCTTTTGCTTCTTCTTTCTCAATTCTATCAATCTCTTGAATTAAGAGTTCTTTCGCCTTACTTGCTTCGTCTTTCTTAAAGATTGCATCTCTGAAGACCTTTGCTTTGCCTAGTTCATCCAGCAGTTTCTGGAATCTTTGATTGATTTTAGAGGTCAATTCATATTTCTTGCCTTCTGAAATGTGTACATTTTCAAGGTAGTTCAAAGTTGATTCTTTATTACTGTTGATTGCGATTTCAACTAGCTTGCTTTCTTCATTTAATAGCTCAACAAAAACCAAGATAAACTTACTTCTAAGCTCTGGTAAGCGTTGTATCTCACGATATGGATTAGGCATCTTGACGATGTCTTTCATTTCGTTGACCATTCTAATTGCTTCTGGATCGGTCACATAGGTTTCTCTAAGCTTGTAATTATTGCTCTCTTCTACTGAATCATCAAAAATATTACGTTTTTTCCTGAATAACTACTTGATGTCTTCTACGTCTTCCGTGTAATCACGCAAATCATCTTCAGCAACAATAATTGCATTAAAGAAATTCATTTCCTCATGGTTACTAAGGATCTTTTCAATCGTCGCTTTACCACCAAGCAAGACTTGTTTGCCTGGGTATGGATACGGAACACCATCTCTATACTGTCTCAAGTACGCTTCAATGTTAAGCTCTTCGTCATTATGAATGCGCTTTCTAAGCTCTTGCTTAAGCACTTCGACGATGTCGTCCTTAAGTGTAGGTACATCACTTGCTAGATGGCCTTGGTTGAATGTTTCTTTGATTATACTCTTAACCTTATCGATGGTTGCTTTATCCACTTGTACTTTCTTCTTGATTTTGACGCTTTCAAGATTACTGTCTTTAGCAATCAGGTCAACTACCTTCTCCACTTCTTTGCGATCAAGTGCTTCACTGCCATAGACTAAACTAATATGTTGCATATTGAACATACGAAGTAAAAGGCCCCTAACATCTTCACTACGCCAGTGATATGGGTCTTTAGCATATTTATCTGTGATCGCTTTGATAGTAAGGGGGATATGCATTTTATCCATGTTCTCTATGTGTGACAAGACTTCATCAAACGCCAATTTATTGGACATAGTATCCACGAGCGTCATTTGTGATTTTTCATTTAATATTTCTGCATATTTGGACTTAGCACCACTGCTTGGTACAAATGGTACTAGAATATTAATCTTGCTGTATTTGTTTTCAACGAGTGCTTTAAACCCTTCATCAATCCTAGCTTCTGGGGCTTTTTCTTTAATGTCCAATCTTTGTCCATGGGTATAAATCATGGCCTTTGATAGTGAATTGATCAGTAAGTCGCCTACACGCTCTTTACGAGTTCTAATCTCTTCACCTTTTGTGATCTTTATACGCTCCACCTCTGGAATGTTGGATCTGATAACATTTTTACGAAGGTAAGCTTCTATTTTCAGAGCTTCCTCCATCTCTTCAAAATAAGACATAGATTCTGGTAGTCTAAAGATTACACTGTTTTCTTGCATGCTTAAAAGTTTCAGCATACTATCATCGTCTTCGCCACCATTAAACGCTGGAGTAACGACTTGAAGGGTCAGTTCTCCTTTTTGTGAAGAATAGAAATCATTGTCGAACTTATGGTTGTAAGTGAAAATATGTTCTTTGGAGTACTGGTATTTATTATCTGCTTTTAAGATTGCATCAAAAACTACTGATGACAAACTTTTGATGGTATCTGAATAGTCAACGTTCATGGCTTTTATTTCACTATTTATATCTTGTTCTGCATTGGTTAAAAAGACATAAGCACCACCATTTTTTTGAATCAGTGCTTGTTTATATAGCTTATCTAGCGATTCTTTAACCTGCTTCTGAAGTGACAATTTATCTACATCAATACGATCTACCATAAGCGTTGTAATGTTTTCAAGATTTGGCGGCATTTTCTCCCCAAGATATTTAATCATAAAAAGTACTCTTAGAACGTTTACATCAAATGCATCCAGAACTGTATGATCCATTGCGCGCTGCATAACAATTCGAATATCATGATCTAAAAATGATTCAATCGTATAGTAAAAGGCATAGAAAGGCATCAGAAAATCAAGTCCCTCATCCATAAACCGTGTTGCTGATTCTTGGAATGCAGAAAGTAATGATCGTTCACCCTGAGCCAAATGTTTGCCACTTGCACCATGTGTACGTATTGAATTAAATACGTCTTGTAATAAATCAAACTGATATGGGGTAAATGGATAAATTTCTGCATAATCATCCGCAGACTTATATCTCTTTAAATCCGGTGTGTTAGCTGAAAAGATCAATAAGTTCTTTATAATTGATTCATTATCCTGATATTTCAGCTTAAGTGTTTCAATTGCACCATTTGTTTCATTTTTCCTTAATAATCTTTTTTTAATAACTTCATCCACATTTGCTGAAGACATATTTAATCTTGTGTCAAATCTACCTGTGATTTTGGAGAAATCCCTACCTTTAACTTTCACAACCGAATCAATGGCCTGTTGTGATGTTACAATGATCCATGCTTTACCACCACAGGTTGTACCTAAATCTTCAGCTACGGTCTGTAAATTAAGCATTAGTCCTGAGTCATCACCAATATATTGACCAATCTCATCCACTAAAAAGACCACTTGGTGGTTCTTTCCTTTTGATTCAATATATTCTTTTACTTTACTTGTAAATTTTTCAATGCTTAATGCATAGTGATGTTGGGCATTATTAAACCAATTTCTAACAGCATCATCTTTGTTATTAGAAACCGCAACATAGCTTTCGACAAATTCATCCTCAATGTAAAAGAAATCATTTCTTGCAGTTTCCCAATATTCACCATAGCAGGCTTCAAACTTAACTTTAAAAGCGTCATAGACACCTTCGTTATCCATCTTTTGTTCAAGCTCAGCAAGCCAAGGGATACTTCCGCAATACCCCAAATGATCGTTAAAAACCTTATTAAATACTTTTACGATCGCTTCTTTACTTGTTTTCGAATCTGAATCCGCTTTAGAATCAATATTGAATAGGATTACATCCGAGCTCATATCACTTGCACGTTTCATATCTGCTAGAAGAAGATTGTCATCAATCTTGTCGCTAAAATACTCTATGGCTTTCATTCCATTGACTTCTTTATTCTCTAGTATGTAGGATAAAATTTTAAGGAAATGGGATTTGCCAGATCCAAAAAATCCAGAGATCCAAACACCCATCTTGTCTGTATGGCCATTTAGTCCCTTCTTGTAAGCTGTAAAGAATTTATCAATGTGTGTTTTGAGTTCTCTTGTAACAACGTATTCTTCGAGTTCTTGTTTGATGTTCTCATCGTCGTACTGTCCAATTTTGATAACACCTTTGATGTCACGATCAATCTCTTTATAAAACAACTCTTGTATCTTCATATTTAATCCTACCTTTCAATCAGCTTAAATGCTCTATAATAGTTATCATCTTTAAATTCATTGAATAATATGAGTGTTTGCCCATCATAGGTGCCTGGAAAGAACATGATAAGCGGCACATTTTCAACGGCAGCATGGAGGGAATTTAGTACGGTATGGGATCTAATTATTGGCCATGCTTTCCCTATACCAGTAAGAAATACAATTGCATTATCATGTATGCGCTGACTAATGTATTCGACAATCAAATCATCATTTTGATTTACCCGAAGGGTTCTTCTGATGGGTTCAAGAATTTTTTCAGATCCTTTCTTTTCTTCCATGACAAGCGTTTTCTCCAGAAACTTCTTTTCTTCTAGAATTTCTAACATGATATTGTATAGGTCAAATTCTTGTATTTCAAAATCCACGTGTCTGGTCTGATCTTTAATAAACTTGATGCGGTCACGAACGATCAACTCATCTTCAGGGTCGTAATCAAAAATATGAAATCCTATTTCATTTCCAAGTCCTTTATTCTCACGGAAGCTCTTTTCACGTATTTTATTTAAGAGTTTATCCATGCGTTCATATACTCGTTTCAATCCCTTTACCCCCTTATAAAGACGTTTTTAATCGAAAGTTCCTCATGCGCAATGGCATCAAGAAACTGCTTTGAGGGTATGGGCGGTAAGATCTCCATACTTTTCCCAACTGCTCTTACAAGCTCTAACTCTTTAAGCATTTTCTTCATAACCTGTTTCAACTTCTTGATTGTCACGTCTTGGAATTTTGCAACATCTTCATGTTCCTCTGCTTTACGTCTAAAGAACACATTGATGTCACCATCATCAATTAACTTTTGTCCCATATTGAGCTTATCTACATAAACCTCATTTAAAAGCTCTCTAATGAGTCTTTCAGTTTTCATTATGGAAACCATGGTCATATACTTCTTATCGCTGAGAGATCCGTTTTTAAGCACATCAAGCTGATCTTGAGTCAATGCTTCTACCCGAACCAAAACTGCCGAAGAAATTTCTTTATTTCTCCTCGCAGGCATAATCTTGAGTGGATTCTCATCAAGTAATTTCACTCTCAACTCCTCAACTTCATATCCTTTTAATTTCAACGTTCCAACCTCAATTGTTTCTCTGAAAAACGTTGGACTTTTTACAATTCTCGCTGTATATTTATCATTTAGCATTGTTCACACACTCCTTATAGATCCAGTTTTAGATCCACTTACACTAGTTACAGTCTAGCATAAATTGTGAACATATGGTATTAGATTGTGATTTTCATCTCCTTTATTGTGATTAAAAAAGAGTAGACAACCTCGTCTACCCTCAATCTCTGTTGATCAATTAAAATCATTTCAAAATTAAACCACTCCATTCTAACTTTCATGTAACTCATAGGTATTCTTTTTTCTCAGTGTTCCGCTTATTAATTATTGTGTGAGCCATTAACTCTGAATGTAAATTCAAACATCATCACTTTATGATCATTATTTGACCAACCTTGTCAGATCAGTTAAGCTTCTTTCCTTCATATAATTCTTTCCACTCCATGAATAAAGGATTTTCCCAGTTTGTACCTTCAAATGATTCGTATGAGACAATAATCGCCTTAAAGTGTTGAATCCTATTTGTTTCATCAATCTCAAACCCTGAATCATTCCCGTATGATGCTCCTGGAATCAAATTGATATCATTATAGTTTACTAGTTGTACATACGATCCATCTGAAAAATCAAAACTCCCTTTAACTTTTACCGGCAACTTATTTTCATCCCATGCTACAAATGCAACCACAGCATTTTTGATATCTACTTTAGTATCATTTCTTATTATAGCTTGCAACAAATCAGGATATAAACTTTTATACTCTGTGTCTTGCACCACATATTTCGTCTCAATGATTCCTAACTCCTGTGCATCCAATTGTGAAAGCAGTTCAGACTCAGAAATAGACTCAACAACGCTTTTATTTTTTGAACCCTCTTTAGATTCAAATATTGCTTCCTTTAACACAATTTCAACGGTCAATTCATCATGATATTTAACACCTTCATAAAGTTTCTTCCAGTCATCATAATATGGATTTTCCCAAGTTTCTCCTTCAAATGTTACAAAGCTTATTGGAAGCGCAACAAATGAAGATACTTTACATTCTGGATCTAAAGCATACCCAGACTCCTCACCATATGTACCACCAGCCACCAAATTTATATCATTGTAATTAATTTCACTAACGTATGTCCCTTCTGAAAAGTCAATGTTTCCCTTTAACTTAACAGGTAAATTATTCTGGTCCCAAGCTGCAAAAGCAACGATTGCGTCCTTTACATCTACATTAGTATGATTCTCTATAACAGCTTGAAGCATATCAGGATATAATGACTTGTATTCTGTATCTTGTACCACATATTCAGTTGAGACAACCGTCAAAGGCAATTCTTTGAGCATTTCCTCAAACGAAATCAGAGTCATTTCAATTTCCTCAGGTATAACGACTTCTTCAACTTGTTTTGCAGCCTCAGGTTCTTTTTTTACTTCATTTTCTGATGGGTTTTGCTTTTGATCCAAATTTGTCGCCTTGTCATCACCCTCTGAACAAGCTGATGCAAGAGACATTATTAGAATAATCATGCAAAACACCATTAATTTCTTTCTCATAACAACCTCCACCATATTTCTATTCTGCCGAAAGATTACAAGCCTACTTGAACGATATTGGAATTTTGACCCATTGTTTTTTGCTTAGAATAACCGACAAAAGCTAAAATCACCAGTGGTAGGGTGAACATAA
>JAIOSU010000172.1 GCA_021107455.1 Clostridiales bacterium
AACTCGACAGTTTGTATTCCACTTCGGCAAGGATTTGTTCCCCAGATTCATTAACTAATATTAGGTCGGTGGAAGAAAGGCTGGAATACTCCAAAATTCTCAGTCCTTCAATCTTATGTCTTGCTAATAAAGTGGCCATTATCATCAGAGTCTGGCTTTCATTATGAGGGGTTTTCATATTACCAACTTGAGGAATTAATATATCTGAAATTTGATCAAGCTTCTTTATGCGCTTATTTATTTCTTGTTTTCTCTTGAAAATACTCTCATTGATTTCATCTTCAAACTTCATCTCAAAGTAAGTGCTTTTAGCAACACTTGTTATTTGTTCTCTTATAATTTTTTTTGCTTCGTCTAAAATCCATTGGATCTCAGGAGAGTCTGCATTCGTAATGTTATTTCGGTCAGAAGACAATTCAAAATTTTGACTGTTTAATAATAAGTGATAGTGACTATAATTGTTATCATCCAAAAGTAGCTCTTTCATATTTAGGAACGGGATAAAGTCTTTACAAAAGATCAGTCCATAACGACTCCTATGCCTTTGGCCTTGTTCAAATTTGATTATTTCATTGCGTTTTTCTACTCCCGAAATTGTTCCGAAAATCTGAAATGAAACGTATCTTCCATTAAATAATTCCGAGCGATGAAAAGGACCAAAACTTTTTGAGTACCTATCTGTACGGTCAAATAAGTTTGATTCACTTGGTAATGGATTTTCATCGGGTTCAGAAAAACGGTGCTCACCAACAAACTCTTCAGTTTGTCCTGAAATCGTATCAATGATTCTTATCATGGGTGTTGTATTTATGTTTTTGATTAAGTGCCGAAGTTCTTTCTCGAACGAAAACTTCGTTTTAAAACTTCCCGCTGCTGTAAACCAAAGTATATAATCTTTCATCGCGTCGAAATTAAAATGTCGGTTATATAGATTATTAGTCTCGTAGTTATGAATTCTAATTTCTGTACCATCCATCCCTTCTTGCGACTTTAAATGTCTAACGGTGTAATTCAGCTCTTCTCCGAGTTGAATTTTTTTCCATGGTTCATCAAGAATTGCATGATATCTACCTTTCACATTTTGAGTGAAAACTTCCACACGCTTGCTCTTGAAAAACGTGATGGATCCCAAGCCTTTTTCTCCAATTTTTTGCATTCCCTTTTCCTTAGAACTGCCTAGTGAAAAAAACTGTTCTAGCTCTGGAATCGACATACCCTCCCCATCGTCTTTGATTTTCAAGACGTAAGCACCATCTTCGTTGCCAATTTCAATTTGGATGTTTTGACTACCAGCATCAATGCTGTTGCTTATCGCTTCCCTGATGATTTCTAACGGCTTAAGTGTATTATTGGCAATTTCTTTAAAAATGGATATTTTGTTGACATTACATGATTTTTCAATTAATTCTTCCGACATGGGAACAACCTCCTGATTACATTTATTTGTGTAATGTTGTCTTATTGTTGAATCTTACATCATTAAATTTACAGTGTCAAGTGTTTTTTACACATATTCATTTAAGTTAAATACAAATATTGATTTTTCAAGGACAATCATTCATAATAATAATAGGTGATTACGAGGGGAGCTCTTTATGTCTATTAGAAACTCAAACGATTTGAATAATGCAGAGCAAATAAAAATTATTTGTAAAAGGCAAAAAATCACTTTGACCAGTGTTGCAAACGCAATGGGGCTTTCAATTCAAAATTTTTCAAATAAGCTAACAAAAAATAACTTTGACGAAGATGAACTTCGTTTCATAGCTGAACTGATTAACTGTGAATATCATTCTTTTTTTCAAATGAAAAGTGATTGATATTCTTAAACGCTAAATCGCAACACAAGTTAAATATGCATTATACAAGGTGTACAATTTGTACATTATGTAAAAACAAAAAAAGTCCGCAAGGTTTTTCATGAAACCTTGCGGACTTTTTCACTTAATTTTCTCCTCAAATTCAATCTTCAACTTATTGTGTTTTCTTATCAACTCAATCAACTCGTTCAGATATTGATCCGCTGTCATATTTTTTAAGACAGCAACGAGTTTGATGTATTGTAGATTTTCGTCTGAAAACAGAATTGGATTGATTAACTCTTCGTTAACCATGCTATCTGACTGTTTCTTCACAGAACTTCTATCATGAAGTTCAATATTGAACTTTTGAGCGTCTCTTAAGACTTGCTCTTCTTTTAGTGCATCATGGCACTCCACACATCTTGAATACATTTCACTCTTGCCCCGATGCTCACGAATCAGGTTTTCATCGTGTACGTCCACGAATTCACCGCCGATGATCTCATCTGTGTCAAAGTACTCCTTACAGTTCGTGCACCTCTTTTGAAGCATCTGTCTGTCTGGATCAAATCGATAGTTCCTCATGCCAAAGTTTACTCTTGATGGCAGTTTTACGGTGTTTCCATTTTTGTCGGAAACCGATAACGTTCCCTTTTGGATCTTTACATAGTTTTTCATGTGTACTTCCCTTCTGTCCCTTGGACAATTCGTTATTTTTTTACAAAATCGAACCCATTTCGAAGTTGCAATACGTTATAACCAATCTTTTGAGAGAAATCAAATTATCATATGCTTTTTTTAAAATATTAACTGAAAAATATTTGAATGCTTCCAAAACTTCAAAAACCCCACACGGTGCACACGGTGTAAAAACGAAACGTTTTTGCAAAGTGTGCACCGTGTGGGTTATTCAGTGGTAGTCTCATCCAAATATGTAGCCGAAATATCGACTCTATTGTGTCCAAGCCGTCTGCTGACAATCATCCTTGCTTCATATTCAGATACTCCCCGACTTTTAAGTTCGGCATACAACTTTTGTGCGTATCGATGCCTCAGAGAATGGTATGTGTATTCATTTCCAAATTCATCTCGTGTATTTCTTATGTAGTCTTCAAAGGTTTTGATTTTCTCGTGTGTTTTTTCATTTTTCATTACAAAAACCCGGTCATTATCGCTTGCGTTGTCCTTTAAAACCTCTATCAGAAGTGCCTTTGCTTCTGCTCCAACCGGGTTCGTTCTTACAAATCCACCCTTACCCTTTATTTCAATCAGCCCTAACTTTAATGTTTTTTTGATCTGCGACACCCTGATGCGATAGAACTCGTGAATCCTCACCCCTAAGATCATTCCAAGTTTCACACCATATTCGTACTCTTTTAAGTCATCACTTCTCGTCTTTGCAAGGAGTACAGCATAATCTTGATCATTGATGGCTCGATTCCGTCCAATTCGCTCTTCTTTCGCTCTGCAATTAACCCCTAACGCCTTATTTGACTTAATCTTAAATCGTTCTCCAACTGCTTTTTTGTAAAAATAGCGAATCGCGGACATAGAAGTAGTCACATATGACGTGCTTAGCCCAACTTCTTGCAAATACTTAGCATAATGGGTAAGGTGCTCATTTGAGATTTTTTTAATATTTTGTTTGCGATATTCTACTGCCAAAAATTTTGCAAACATATCCATTCTCTCTTTGTAGGTTTCTCTAGTCTTAAATGAACATTCATGACTATTTTTAAAGACTGCATTTACTTGTCCTTTAAGATTTTCATAAATATTCATTGTCTTTTCATCCATGTCTTCAATTTTGAATGTTTTCATGTTTTTCCTCCCATGGTTAATAAACCCGATCCGTTTATGATAGGTCAATGGTTTATTTCCGGTTAATTACTTTTTTAAAATCAAATTCATTTGATACACTCCATACATTTCAATGCCTTCAGCCCGTGCTATCAATTCCCAGTGTCCGTCTCTGTTCTATGAACAGAGACGGACACAATTGCTTCTTATGTTGAGTAAATTTCTCATTAAGCCGCTCCGCGGCTGCTAACGCGATGCGTTAGCTACGAGAGTGCTCGAAGTACTGACTCAGTCAGTGTAGCCAAGCTACATTCGAGTATTAACTGGGTGCATGGGCCCAGAAACCCCATTGAGCGAATTCTATTATTCACTCATGCCATCTATATAAAATGCCTTCGTTCATGATCAATGCCTTTAGTTCAAACCTTATCGACAAATCAATTCCTAAGTACATACCTATCTTTTACTGATTCATTCTCATCATTGTCAAGTTTTTTTACCAAAAAAGCCCTTTTTAGCCTGAACTACTTTTAAAGTATGTTATGTAATATATAGAAGGACACAGTTATCCTTCTCAAAGTTGGAGTAGCTACCAATCGGAAATGGGCCCATTTCCTTCAGCACATTGGAGGAAAAGTATGAACGTGAAAATCGCAGATCAAAGTTTTGAATCTATAAGCAATCCTGACGGTACACTTACTTTCAAGAGATATGATGAAGAAAGTAAATTCTGGGTGAAAATCACAGCAACTCAAAGCAAAAGTTCCAACGAGAACGAAAAAAAAGCACTCAATATTCTGAAAAAGAATTATATCGAGAGAAATTGTAAGCAATAGGAAATGGTGCATACCATTTCTTATCCCTTTATTATTGGAGGTTAAGATGAAAAATAGAGCATCACAAACGATTGATGGTACAGCAAAAAGAGTGATTGGATTATACCGAAGTTCAATAAAAAAGAACCTTCCTGATGATGATCTCCCCATGCAAAAAAATGCATGTCGCTCTTTTATCGAAAAAAAAGGCTGGAGTTTGGTAAATGAATATATCGAAGATGGCGTTTCTGGCTACAAGAAGTCGGTAAAAGACCGAGAAAATATTCAACAACTCTTGTCTGATGCTGAACAGGGCTTGTTTGATGTTTTACTCGTATTCATGTTTGACCGCCTTGGAAGAAAGCAGGATGAAACACCTCAACTTGTACTAGAGTTTATTAGACTCGGCGTAGAAGTATGGTCTGTTGAAGAAGGACGGTTAAAACTAGATGATCATAATGACTCACTCTATAATTATCTCAGGTTCTGGCAAGCAGAGGGAGAAAGCCGAAAAACATCCGTTCGTGTTAAAGAGAGTCATACACAGATGGCAAAGCAAGGCATTTATCGCGGTGGTGCTGTACCTTATGGATATGAGCTAATAGCCTCCGGGGAATACAATAAGAAGAATGTCAACCTAAGAAAAATAGTGCAAAAACCTGATGAAGCAAAGATTGTAAAAGAGATCTATAGATTAGCTCTAGAGGAAGGATTCGGAGGTGGGAGAATTGCTGCGTGGCTTAACGAGCAAGGCATACTTACGCAGAAGGAAAACACATGGCGATCTACCGTTGTAAACAAGATTCTGAGCAATCCGATTTACAAAGGCTATATGGCGTTTAACAAGACGCATGCATCTATCAATGGCCAAATAAAATCCTCGAAAGACGACTGGATTTTGCCCGATCATCAAAACCTCGATTTGGTCATTGTTAGTGAAAATCACTGGAATGAAGTTCAAAAATTGAGAGCCAAACGAGATCCAAGACTTTTTAGAGAGTCAAATGCGAATGTTGAAGTAAACTACACTTACGAGAGATGTGGGTCCAAAAGCCCATTATTGTTTGTTAATATGATCAAGTGTGGTCATTGTGGACATCCTCTTACTACCACTTACAAAATTGATAAACGAACTTTAAAATCTGGCGAAATCAAAATGACGAAGAAGGCTCAGTATCGGTGCTCCGGTAAAGCTCAAAAGGTTGCTTCATGTGATGGACAGACGATCTACAACAAGAAAAGACTGGAAAGTGCAATTTTGAACCAAGTTTATGTCTATCTGAACCAAGTTCAAGAGGTTGACTTGGGAAATGAAGTGAAAAAGGCAAAATTGATTTTTTTAGATGAAGGCAACGAAGTGCTTGCTCAGTCAAAAAGAAAGCATGAAAAAGCAAGATCAGAACTTATGAGTTTGAAAAAAGAGGTTGTCAAATGTCTATCAGGAGACAGTAAATTTTCAACCGAACTCTTGTCGGATTTGATCAGTTCAAAAGCGCAAGAAATCACTGAATTACAGTTTGCTTATGATGAAATGCAGATAGCAATTGATGAGCAGGAAAACATGATTTTACAAACTTTGGATGCAAAGTCATACATTCCGAATTGGAGTGAAGAGTTTGAACAACTAAACAGCGACAAACAAAAAATGATACTATCAGAATTGATTGATAACATCATCGTTTATAAGGATTTTATTGACATCAAGTTGAAAGTTCCAGTAAATGAGTACTTTAAGGTAAACGGTAAATAGTGCGTACTTCCTAACCCTAAAAACAAAACCTCTTTTAAGGTGACTTGTTTGAATTTGTCAGAATCGGTGGTAAAATACCCATAATAAAAGGTTAAAAATTCCCCACAAACATCGTATATTTTTCCTAGAAAGGGGAATATACATGTGACTAGCTGAGAGATGTATTTGTCCACTGATTCTGACATTCATCCATGTGTCCCCACGAATTTGAGCGGTTATTGTTCTTACACTGTTATCCATTCGATGCCTCCTCAATTATAGTTTTTCAAGTGTATCCGTCAAATACAGCACACCTTTACAAAACAATAAATCCTAGCTCATTATATCAAAGCTAGGATCATGGTAGTCTAGTATTATTTTGGTGTATTCAGGATTGCTCTACACTCTTCTGGAATTTGATCAGAACACTGGACTCAACATTTACAAATATTTGAACTTCTTACTTATTAATCGTCCATCAAACAATATGGAAGATTTTCAGTTTGAGAACATTTCACCTTTGGGTGAGGATAGAAAATCAAAATGCAGTATTTAAATGAAGTAAACGTCTCCAATTAGTCCAACATTTCCGGTCAGACTTTTTCTTACATGCGCTCGATTATTGAGCGCTCACAATATAAGTATCAGCACCATCTAATAAATATGTTATTCTAAAAACATTATTATTCGACATTAGTTTTCAATTCAAAAGGTAGATTAATAATCATCTTTGTTTTGATAGGATAGTGAGTTAATTGTTATTTTATTCATAAAGTATAGGTCGACACTTTTCCACATACTTGCTGGCTTGAGTGGACAGGATGTCTGTCAAATGCCACTTCTCGTTTATGAGAACATATCCAACAATTTTTTTCATTTTCTCTGTAGTAGGAAACATATCCCATCCTTTAATCCCACTTTTATAACTCAATAATTAGAACCCAACTTATTAACATTAGTTGGGTTCTAATCTTGATCTAATCCAAGAATTTATTTGTGAATTACAATACTACCTCCACCTAATATTGTAGAATCTTCCGATAAGTCAGATGAATCATCAGAATTCAGTTGATTATCATAAATAATTTCATCAGTTGCAAAATCCCAAATTTTAATTCTAAACCTATCTATTTCACCTTTATTCTTTAATTCACCATCTATAGCAGTAAGCATAAATCCATACTCGCCTTGTCCATTTATAGTGCCTTTCCCTTTATACTGCGCTCTTGATCCAGCAATCACAAGCCAGTCATAGCTCGTACTATAAAACTCCATGTTGCCTGTTACAAATTCAAATTCTGTTTGTCCCGTAGGAATTGTTGCACCCTTTTTATATTTTGAAACAAATCCAAACGTTGCTCTTCCAGCTATCTTCACATCTCTTGTATAGGAACCTTTAGGTGAATTTATCCAACCACCACCAGTCACAAATCCTCCTTCCGAATCATAAATAATGAAACTTTTCTCGACAACTGACTTGTTACCGGCATAATCATCAGCTTCAATGTGAAGTTGATACACTCCAGGACCAGGAATATTACCATTGCCTATTGTTTCATTATCCAAGGTAGCACTAACTGAAGCAATGTTATCATTATTGTCTCTAACACTAAAATCAACAATGAATCCTACTGGGTATACTCCCCAATCATCAACATTTGTTTGAATCACAGGCAGTTCTTTATCAATATTCGTAATCACTACCGTTTCTTTCGTAACATTTCCAACTTTATCTATTGCTATAAACTCGAAGCTACCATTTTCCAAAAATACATGGCTTGAAGCATTCAATGTCCCTGAAGTAGATGTTGCTGTAACTTCAATATTTAGATTCGTTGGAGAAGTGACATATTCACCAATAATTATTTGAGGAGGATCTACTTTACACCATTTTGCATGCAACGAAATATTTCTAGCAACTGATAAGTTGAAATCGTATTCATTCGTGAACTCTTCATCAGTATACCAACCATCAAAAGAATATCCTGTTTTTTTGGGAATACTTGGCATAATTACTTTATCTAAATACTCTATTTGTTGAGAGTCTATGGGGGTACCTCCATAACTATCAAACAAAATTTTATATTTTATCTTTTCAAATTCTGCATAAACCACCGTATCACTATTAGTTATATATAATGTAGTATTTAAGTCAAATTGATTATCAAATATCATTTCGCCATCCGCACTCCATTTAACAAAATTGTAACCTACTTTCTCAAATGCTCCAATTTTAAGAATTGTACCTTCAGCAAGATAATCAAATTCATTCCCAGCAGAAATGATTCCGCCATCCCCTGCATAAATATCAATTTTGAAATGGTTAATATTTGGGTCGACTACATATATATCACAACTATCATACGAATTATCATACTTTGAAAAAATTGTGATTACTGATTCTCCTTCATTAAGTGCAAAAATATTTCCGTATTCATCCACTATTGCGACATCTTCATTACTTGATTTCCATTTGATATTATTATTTATTTCATAATTTG
>JAIOSU010000214.1 GCA_021107455.1 Clostridiales bacterium
ATCTTCGCTTCAGTACTTTGATGACAATCCCTTATTGAATGGACGCACTATGTCTACTATTTGGAAAATGTACTTAGGTGGATTTAATGGCACACTCCCATCTTATTATGCGGTTCCGAGCCTAGCCAGAGATCTGGCTGGATTGCCTCCTACCTATATCATTGCATGTGAATATGATCCGCTACGAGATGAAAGTATAGAATATGCAAGGCGGTTATTATCTTTTTCAGTTCAAACTCAATTAGTTGTTATACCCGGCGTTCCTCATGGTTATGATCTGATCCATTCAGAATTGACGGAGTGGTCTGTACAGGGAATATCAATTGCGTTAAATAAACATTTTAGAATTATATCCTAAGGAGGACCTCTTGATTACTGTTAATACAAAATTGGTTGGTTTGTTGGGCTATCCATTGACATTCACTTTTTCACCTGCAATGCATAATGCCACATTCAATAAATTGGGACTTGACCATTACTATTTTCCCATTGAGGTTGGTAAAGAAAATTTGGAAGCTGTGCTAAGTGGTCTTAGACATATGAACTTTATTGGTTGTAACATAACAAAACCCAATAAAGTGCGAGTAATGAGATACCTGGATGAAGTTGATGAATTGGCTAGCAAAATAGGTGCTGTAAACACTGTGAAAATTGTAAATGGAAAGATGATTGGATACAATACAGACGGTGAAGGTTATGTTGCATCACTAAAAACACTAATTGATGATGTTAAAGGAAAAACCTTCACATTATTAGGTGCAGGTGGTGCGGGCAGAGCAATAGCATTCACACTTGCCAATCATGGAGCAGAAAAAATCTATATCTTTGATAAGGTTGTTGAATGTGGTCAAAAGGTAGTTAGTGAAGTGAATTCCAGTATTTCTCATTGTTCTGAATATGTTTTTATGAGTGAGGAGCATCTTAAAGAGGCAATTCAAGCATCAGACGTTTTAATCAATGCAACAGGTGCTGGCATGATGCCTAATATCGATGTTACACCATTGGATAAAAATTTACTGAAAAAAGGTATGATTGTCAGTGATATCACATACAATCCAATCATGACTAAGTTATTGCATGAAGCTGAAGAGATGGGATGTATTGTTCATAATGGAATTGGAATGCTAATTCATCAAGGTGCGAAAGCGTTTGAAATTTGGACTGGTATTGAAGCACCGATTGAATCAATGACAAAAACAGTTACTGAAATTGTTTCAAACCTGAATTCATAAAATAGCCAGATGAACCTGGAGGTGACAAGATTGAAATTCCCAGAATTTATCAATATATGTGAAGTGGGACCAAGAGACGGATTGCAAAATGAAGCAACAATTTTATCCGTTGAAGATAAAGTCGAATTGATTGAACGTGCTGTGGATGCAGGCTATAAGACAATTGAAATTGGTTCGTTAGTACATCCAAAAGCAATTCCTTCACTTGCTGACACTGAAGAAGTTTTTAAGAGATTGAAATTACATGAAGATATTGAATATCGTGCTTTAGTGACAAATCTTAGAGGGGTACAACGTGCTGTCAATGCTGGTGTTCAAAAAGTGAAACTGACTGTTTCAGCAAGTGAGTCACACAACCTGAGCAATTTCAATAGATCCACCATGGAGACGATTGATCAATTTAAAGCATGCATAAGTTTTGCATCAGAAAATAATATAGAAGTCTCAGCAGCAATCTCGACGGCATTCGGGTGCCCGTTTGAAGGTTCCATTTCAATAGAAAGAATCGAAAGTGTCATTGAAAAGCTCATAGAGTTAGGAGTTAATGAGATTTCACTTTCTGACACAACCGGTATGGCAAACCCTCGTGACGTCTATGAAAAATGCAATTATATGATTATTCACTACCCCGAAATAAAATGGAACCTGCACTTTCACAATACAAGGGATATGGGACTAGCAAATGTTTTAGCTGCCATGAACGCTGGTATAGTCAATTTTGACGCAGCGTTTTCCGGAATTGGAGGGTGCCCATATGCTCCTGGTGCGACAGGGAATTTGTGTTCTGAAGATTTAGTTCACATGTGTGAGAATATGGGAATTAAAACAGGTGTAGATATTGACAAGGCAATCCAACTGGCTAAAAGAGTCAGAGAAATGATAGGTCATAGTACTGAAAGTTACATGTTAAGAGCAGGAAAGTCCAGTGATTTAATCAAGGAAAAACCTGTACGACAAATTAATGAATAGAGGTAAACAATGGAAAGAAAATATTCATTAGCACATTTGACAGTATTAGGGTGTCCGCCATCAGAAATGGCTTATATAGCGGCGATGACTGGTTATGATTATATCAGCATCAGACCAATATTGATGGGACTCCCAGGTGAGCCCAATTACTGTCTTGCAGAAAACAGAGAAATGTTGAAGCAAACAAAACGTGCTTTATCTTCGACAGGAATTGGTGTTAATGATATAGAATTGGCGCGAATTTATGACGGAGTAGACATCAGTTGTTATGAGCCAGCGATTGAGATTGCTGCTGAATTAGGTGCAAAAAGTGTTCTTAGTAGCATTTGGACGCCGAATAAAGCTTATTACACTGAGAAGTTCGCTGAATTATGCGATTTAGCAAAAAAATATGATATGAATGTTGATTTAGAGTTTGTAACATGGGCAAGCGTATCAAACCTTTCAGAAGCCAAAGAAGTTCTTGATATTATAAAGAGATCAAATGTAGGATTGATGATCGACACTTTGCATTTTAATAGATCACGTGTTTCTATAAATGAGTTGCATGATATTCCTAAAGAATGGTTCCATTTTGTTCACCTATGTGATGGTCCCAAGGAAATTCCAACAACGAAAGAAGGACTGATCTACACAGGAAGAGATGCTAGGTTGTACATTGGTGAAGGTGGGATAAATATCTCAGAGATTTTAGATGCTATTCCTACTGACATCTATTCAATTGAACTTCCTCATTTGGTACGAGTCAAGGAACTAGGTTACGCTGAACATGCACGTCGTTGCATCGAGTCTGCAAAAAGTTATTTTTTAAATCATGAGTTTTATGAGTGAATCATTGAATACAAATCCTCAACTATTGGGGATTTTGTTTTATGTTCAGAAAATTGTGATATAATATTTATGAAACTTATAATACTTAAATTTAGGATGGTTATTATGTCAGAACAACAATCCAGTACGCGCTCAATTGATAGGGCGCTTGAAATTCTTGAGTGTTTTTTAAATGGGGATGGACGCTATACATTATCTGAATTATCTCAGAGTACAGGACTTGCTGCAACTACTGTCCTGAGGATTTTAGGTGCACTAATTTCAAGAGGTTTTATTGAGAAAGATGAGTTGACTAAAACATATATGTTAGGGTATAAAGTCTCTCAACTGTCAAAATTGGCGAATCACTCAAATGAATCAGTACTTAAAAATGTTAGTGAACCTTACATGAATGAATTACTAGATAAATATAATGAAGATGTACGACTGTTTGTTGAAGACGGACAAAACAAGCTTTGTATAATGTCCTTAGAGTCTACCAGAAGCTTACGTCATATTATGAAGGTTGGCGATCGACATGAACTGATTAAAGGTGCAGCGGGGAAAATAATTTTGTGTTATATGGATCTTGAAAAAAGAAGACCATTGCTTATGGAATCAAATATAACTGATGAGCTATTAGAAACAATTAAGACAAAAGGATATGCTGTCAGTATAGGTGAGAAAGAAGAAGGAATTGTTGGTATTGCAGCACCAATTCTTGATTGGAAAAATAATTTGGTTGCGTGTTTATCATTATCAGGTCCATCGATCAGATTTGTAAATGAAGAAATTGAAGATAAAATAAAAGATACGGTTAATACAGCTAGAAATATTTCTGAAGCATATATCAATTTTATCGGAAAAGTATAAGCATTGAGCATCCATAAAAACGGGTGCTTTTTTTTAGTTTATTTTTGCAATTAACAGAAATTTCTGACAAACAAATATGTTATACTGAAACTAATACATATTGTTCCATATGTGACTGATATGGGAGCGAAAGGAGTTTGAGGATGGTAGATAGTACTGAGGTGGTTA
>JAIOSU010000121.1 GCA_021107455.1 Clostridiales bacterium
TACTTGTCAATTTTTTCTAGTCAAACACTGTCCAGAGAATTAGGGCTGGTACACTGGTATTATTCCAAACCAACAAAGAGGCGATGTTTATATAGCCCTCCCCAGGTTCAGTGTATGATCAACTGGACCTACCCCATTAATTAGGACGTTGGGTATGATAGGAACAAATTTTTTACATCTCATGTTTTGGATGTGACTAAAGATAATATTCCTGAGGCTGGTTTTTCCGTAATACTTAATTGTGGAGGATAGTCAGATAAGGAATTAGCAGATTGTGATTACGATGTAGTCCTGGTCATAATTCATATGAAAATCCCGACACTGATTTAAATGGGCTTTCCTCGTCTAATATTTCTTTCGGGCAGTCACACAATTGCTTAATTGATCTCGTTGTATTTTTTTATGCTTTTTCTAGCAATTTCATCAACAACATATAACCAACTATTAATTTGTTCTCTCTCTTCAAATGGATTTGGAAATACTGTTTGATTTAGTTCAGTTTCTTTTGCATGAACAAGGGAATTTCTGTAAGAGTAAAGTGAAAGACACACTTTGCCAAAATCATCAGAATCAATTAGCCCCTTATTAAAACAGTATTCAGACAATTTCTTTTTATTGCTACTAGTAATTACTTCAAGTATCAGATTCCTTAATTGATGTTCTTCATTACGGAAATTTATTGCAGTCATTATATCCTCTTCAAATACACTCCGATCATATCTGAGATCAGCAATTTTTTTCTTTATTGCTCGAGCTATAAAGAACTCTAATATTCTATACAGTAGTAAAAATCTTTGCTCACCCTGTTTTTGGACTGCTTCATTATACAAATTAAGCGGCTCTATGCTGATGAAATCTTTTCTTTTGATAATTCGCTTCCTTGGCACTTTGTTAAAAATATCCTCTGCATCATACTCGTAAAAAATATCAAGGGGATCATCAATAGATAATTCTAAGTGCATAAGTGTCGCATGGAATCCCGTCGGTTTTAAATAATAGGAGTTTAAGTAAAACAAAGCTTTACTGAATTCTTCCTTATAATTCAACTGATCACCGAGTGAAAATTTTAGGGAAGTAAAACTTATAAAGTCGTAATGTGCTGAATTATTATCACTATATATCGGTTCTGTCAAAAGAACCAATAAGCTACTTATAGGACCTAGTTCAAACTGACTTTCACCAATTTTAAATTTCAGGGGGTCTGTGTTCCAGTTATTTGTATCGTCAAAAAAGGTATAGCTATGATGAGAAATCAATAAACATATTTCGAAATAGTTCTTAAATTTTATTCCATAATCATTTAAGTACTTAAAACTGGGAATAGCATCAGCTTTTTCATACAAGCATATTTTATCGAGTTGAGATGTATGTATTTTGATATTTTCACCAATCAGATTAATTTTTACTGTTAAGCAGCAATTCTCAAAGAAGCAGTCCATGCTCTCATCATCTTTAAGTACTTTAAGAAATTGCTCGATGTCTGGATATGTATTAATTAGTTCATCCATATTTGATATTGTAGATAACGGCTCGAATACGGAGCATTTAACAATTTGAAACACCTACTTATCAAGCCGCTATATGTTGTATTAAATGTATTCATTTTCAAATTTAGCACTACCCGCCCAATAACTTGTATTTATTTGTAGTCCCCTTAAAATAGTCAGAATGTTTTAGTTCTACATTATTAGATTATTCAGTGCTGGTATTCTATGTTCTATGTTTCATAGACGAGGATTTATCTGCGGAGCAGAATACAACTTTGATTTAGAAATTTTTCCATTGTACCCAGTTTTCCTGATAAGCTCTTTCACTGTATCGCTTTCATTGTCAGAATATCGTGGATCTAATAATATATCCAAAATCAAATCATTGGCACTGATATTAAAAAAGAGATTACTTTGCATTAATTACTGGAATAGAATTTTTTACAGCCGCAACTTATTAATAGGCAGTCGTAAATAAAGTTAAGCTAAAAATGAGAAAATGTTAATCCTTACTACATTTGAACATACCCCATTAATACAAAAACGATGTTTAATACTATAAAAAGGTGTCAGTATGGCTTTGTCCTCTCCCACTTCCTTATAAATTGTCCAGGTATTTAATGGGATTGACCAGCTGATACTCTGTTCTCAATTTCTTGTGCTGCCTGGACAGTCCTTGGTATATATTCGGGATAGTTCAGTAAAACATATCTCTCGATTACTCTTTGTACAATGCTATTACTCTTCGAATTTGAAATTAAATGAGTATAATACGGACAATTATTGTGCTCAGCATAAGGATTTTCATCTTTACCGAAGATATATTCTATGGTTATTTCTCTTCTCCTATTTAGATTTTGGTAGTCTAAAAACAATGATAAAAAGAATTGTTCTACTAATACATTACCCAAATGTAACTCTGGCCATTCGGACCAAATAGAGTGATTTGCTTTATGGAATATAATGTCTTTGGCTATTTGCGCATAGCCTTTAATTAGTTCAATATCATTACCTCCAAAAATTCCACAATTAGAAGCTTCGAAATATTGCCTTTTCTTTGTTAGGTCTAGCCAAAACTCAGGTAGCCAACCGCCTCCTTTTGAAATAAGTTTTTCAAACTCAATAAGCTTGTAGTATGAGGAGGGATCTTTCTTATCAAAGAATTCAGGACTTTGGGCACATATTCTAGATTCAATAAGCCTTTCAGGCAACTTGTCCCAGAAATAAACATCACTATCTATATGAATAAAAGGTTCATCCTGGAGACTGTAGCTTACAATTTTACCAGCAGCCCACCAATTTGAATCGAGGTTAGATATATCATTAAGTGTTAAATCAATTTCATCAAAAGGTAGTTTAAGAGTGTTCGCGAGAAGATGCTTCCCAAAATCATCAGTAATGAGAATTGTTTGGGAAAAATAATGTCGTGAAGTTAAAACTGACATAATCCAAGAATATAGGTACAAATTATATGACCATAATCCAGAGTTTTGTCTATTCAACAATGGCTTAGTCCATAATGTCCATATCGCCCTCATTGTGAATGCTAGTAACTAAGTTCTTCTTTATATTTATCATTCCTATACCTGTAAACATTATCTTATCACCTTTCGCTACCTTACCTATGTAATAATAGTCGCCCTTCATTTGCTGAGTAGATTGTTTATTGATCCAATCATCAAACAGAATATAGTTGCCATCATCAAATTCAACTACAAGATTATTGTCTTCATCAATTTTAATGACTGGATATAAACTAAGAAATTCTTCACCTTTGAAACTTTCATCAACCTCATATAGTACTGGAAGAATGGCTACTTTATGACTGTATCCGTCCATATATCCACACTCCCATGGCATCCATTTTGAAACATCATTCGTAACTGGTGTTGCATAAATGAGACAAGTAGATTTTTCAATATTCTGCCTTATTATTTGAGCTGTGTTCTTATTTACTTGATCCCTTTCTAAATTCTTATTAATTACCCAGTCCACATATACAGAATACGATCTACTTTTGAGCTCAAGAAATACGACTTCAATTAATTCTTTATCAGTATAGCGATGAGATAAAAAAATGTGGAAATTCTTATATTCAGCTGTACCAAATTCATTTAATATAGCTTCTAAATTTTGTTTTCTTCGTTTAATGGAATCTCTGACTAACTGCAATTCCTCATGACTGAAAAAGCGTGTTTTTGATTCTTGCGGTTCGATTTGGTTACTATTTTTAGCCGTCATGAGTTAACTAGAATAGGCTTAAGTTATATGAATTATAGAACCACATATTTTGCAAATGAAGGTTAATATAAAGAAAGTGAAGTAAAAAAATCGGACAGGAAAGGAAATCATTGATTAAATAATCTGCTTTATCGATAAGCCCTGTTATTTCTTGCCATATTCAATCCAACTGTTTAATTCATCATTTCACCAAAAAAATTCATCATATTTAAATCCAATAAAGACTTTCCTTGCCACAATTTCAATTAATTAAAAACATAATAATTAGTGTAGTAGATATTGAAATTAAATAAAAAGGTATTAGAGTTTTTGAAAGTATCCCACACAACCATGTATTTCTACCTGTTTTATATTGAGAAGCGTCCATACTGAAGTCAATGTTAGCCTCTGCGA
>JAIOSU010000293.1 GCA_021107455.1 Clostridiales bacterium
CCTATGACAGCATTTTCCTCTCCGACTAGTTGATAAATGGACTCCAGTGCTTGAGTCTCAAGTCCATTACTGATCACCAGTGAGTAAAGTGCCGCTTGATTGCGATAATAGCCCTCAACGGTTTTTTGATCAAGAAATGAAAGTGGAGTGGTTTTAAGCGTTTCAGCGCCTAATACGTCATCTAACCACATGACTGAATGTACTCCTTCAATTGCCTCCAGTTGTTCTTTATAAGCTATACCTTCTTGGAGACTTACATTTTGGATCATGACAGACAGATTGGGGAGTCTGCTTTCAAATGAGGAGTCAAGAATTTGGATAGCTTGGGTTGAATTTGCATCTTTAGGCAAGTAGTCGATCAATTTGTAATTGACTTTTGTACCCGGAATCAGCAATATGCTGATGAGCATTAGGATACCGAAAACTATCAATATACTTTTTCTGAATTTTATTATTGAATTGAATAGGGTTTTCAAAAGTTTGCCTCCTTATTAAACATCGTGTATAATATTTATGTCAATGTTATTTTATAATCATTGTGTCTTTATATCAATCATCAAGTTCATACAGATTGTTTTTAAATCGACAGTATTAATGAAACTGTTGCTTATTCATCGTTTTTAAATGATTTGGAGGGTACAGTGACTAAAAAAAAAGAAGACCGGCGTGTGAAATTCACCAAAATGTTTTTGAAAGAAAGCTTGATTGATTTATTGGAAGAGAAGAGTATTTTTAAGATTACCATTAAAGAAATTTGTGAGAACGCTGATATCAATCGTGCGACTTTTTATGCACATTATTCAGATCAATACCATTTACTTGACAGCATCGAAGAGGAATACATTGAAAAGATCTTGAATACTATCGATCAAGATGCGATTCATGCGGACAGTACGCTAAATCTGGTTACAGACATCGTGACATTTATTTATGACAACAAAAAAATGAGTAGAATTTTGCTCAGCGATCGAGGGGACTTGCAGTTCCAAAAAAGAATTATGGCGCTAGTCCATGACAATATCTTAAGTAAAATGAAAGACATTGAACCGAACAGTCTTGAAAAAACTGCACTTATATCTTCATTTGTCATTTCTGGCTGTGTTGGTGTGATTCAACATTGGTTCGACAGTAATTTAAAATCCTCACCAGAAGAAGTGTCGAAAATCATCAGTGATCTGGCGTCTGTAACATTAAATAGGGTTCACTAAAACAAGAATTGAGGTTTAGCAGAGTGAATAGACATAAAAACCGAGAACTATATCAAAGAAAATTCTATAATAAAGCTTATTTTGAGGGATGGTATTACAAGCAGGTGACAGCGGACGAAAAACATACGATCAGTTTTATTCCCGGTGTCAATTTTGAAAAAAATGGTGCAAATAGCTTTATTCAAATCATTCATTTGAACGAACACGATGAGCTGAATGCGTTCATGATCGATTATCCTATTGAGGCGTTTACTTCTTGTGATGCTCCATTCTCCGTCACTGTTGGAAAAAGTGTGTTTTCTTTGAATGACATTTCTTTGGATATTGATTCAGATGGCATTAAAGTCATTGGAAATATCAAGTTAAATGATCTGACGAGGATCAAGACCTCCAGCCTCAACCCGAACATAATGGGAGGGTTCAGCTATATTCCTTTTATGGAGTGCAACCATGATATAGTCAGCATGCACCATGAACTCAATGGATCATTGATTGTAAATGGACAAGTCATTGATTTTACAGGTGGTATAGGATACATCGAAAAAGATTGGGGAAGATCATTTCCAAGCAGTTACGTTTGGATAGAGTCCAATCATTTTGATGATTCAGAAGCTGGATTGTTCTGTTCAGTGGCAACAATTCCATTTTTGGCATTTTCATTTGAAGGTTTCATATGCAACCTGATTCACAAAGGAATCGAATATCGTTTTGCGACATATAATGGATCAAAGCTTGTAGTCAACGAAAGATCAGATAATAAGGTGCATTTGAAATTTATAAATAATGAATATAGTCTTGATATACGCGGTGAAGTGGCTGATACAAAAAAACTCTTGGCACCCAAAATGGGTTCTATGAACAAGACCATAAAAGAAGGATTGTCCGGTAAAGTGGAAGTTCTCCTGAAAGATAAAAATGATCAAACGATTCTTGAGTCTATCAGTCAAAAGTGTGGTATGGAACTGGTAGAAACCTTGCTTCCCAAGTAAATATGCAGTAGGGGGTGACATTATGTATGAAAGACCAATGAGTAATTTGTCTAAGGTATTGATCGTTTTGATTACAATTATAGTGCTGCTGTTTGCAAGGTCACTTATAAGCGATCGAGCCATTTACCAAGGTGAAATTGAAATCCCGTTACAGACAGACCTTAGTGATATGAAAGAAATTCGGCATATTGGGAAAGAGGGGGAGGTAATTCTTCTACCTAAGGCAGAATATACTTTAAAGGGCGTTGTAAAGTCCAAGAAAAAGTATTCCGATTACTCATCTCAAATTTCGGACTACGATTTGACCTTTGCTTGGGGTGAACTTAATAAAGACGGGGTAGATGACTTTATAAAGTATTCTCAAAGTGGCAGATGGTACTATTATAAATATGAGTCGGGTACGCCTGTAAGCGGGGATTATATCGCAAAGCATTCTGCAAACGTTCACATCATACATAATAACAAAGAAATCTTGGAAAAGATAAAGAGAATAGATCCAGGTGATTTTGTTGTCTTGAAGGGATACCTCGTTGATGTAGATTTCAATAAGAACGATAATGATGCTCTATGGAGAACCAGTACAACTAGAGATGACACTGGCAATGGTGCTTGCGAAATTTTATTTGTAGAAGAAGTGGAGATTGTTGACTGAATTTGTCTATATCTTCCGATTATGTAATAATGGTTATATGCAAATATTTTGTAAAACTATCATTCGGGAGGAGAACAGAATATGAGACAAAATGAAGTTGCTTTAAGTAAAAGCAGAATTAAAATTGGGATTAGAACAAAGATTTTGATGAGCATTGTTATTGCATTATTAATCAGTCCAACGATTTCGTTATTTATCAACAATATGATTAATAATTTGGAAATTGTAAGTGGAGATTTTTCGGTTTACATATCGACTGTCATCAATCTCATTGTTGTTTCAACTATCATCATGTTTCAATTGAACTGGATCGTATTGAAACCGTTAAAGAAAATTTCCAGTTTGACCAA
>JAIOSU010000221.1 GCA_021107455.1 Clostridiales bacterium
ATTTTGGATGAAGTTTTGAATAAGTCCGACCAATTCTTAAATGATTTATCGGTCAAGAAGCAAAGTACTGGTGTAAAAGATGTGTCCAGCTGGGATGAAGCTTTAGAACAACTTCCAAATGCGAACGTAGCACTTTTTTCGATACCTGGTGAATATGGAGCCAGTGAAATGGAAGCTGCACTCGATCGAGGACTACATGTTTTCTCCTTCACGGATAATGTGTCCCTTGAAGATGAAATCAAACTTAAGAAAAAAGCTCATGAAAAGGGCCTGCTAATGATGGGACCTGACTGTGGAACGGGAATCATCTCAAATATTCCAATAGCATTTACAAACGTAGTCAAATCTGGAAATATAGGTGTAGTTGGTGCTTCAGGAACTGGTATTCAAGAGATTACAACGATAATTGATCGACTTGGCGGAGGATGCGTTCATGCCATTGGTACAGGCGGACGTGACCTTAAGAACGAAGTTGATGCGATTACTATGAAAGATGCCATAATCGCACTTGAACATCATGACTCCACTGATGTCATCGTGGTGGTTTCAAAACCACCTGCGAAAAAAGTGCGTGATGAAGTTTTCAATCTGCTTCAGAGTTCCAAAAAACCAGTTGTAGCAATCTTCTTGGGAGAAAAGCCATTGAGCCATGAAGGTAATGTGTACTTGGCACACACATTGGAAGAAGCTGCACAAATTGCTGTAGATTTATCAAAAGGTAAAATGGTAAAATCAAACTATTTCGATAAAGTCGAATTTGAAACCGAAAGGCCACTGGATCAATCCAAGCAGCTCATTGGTCTATTTTCAGGAGGCACTCTGGGAGCAGAAGCAAATATGCTGATCTCTGAAGTAATAGATCAAAATGATCAGTTTGAAATCATTGACCTCGGTGATGACGAGTACACTCAAGGAAAGCCACATCCGATGATTGACCCTGAAGTAAGAATACAGAAAATCATACATTATGCCCGAAAGAACGAAACGGGTGTCATTTTGCTGGATGTTGTGCTGGGTTATGGGTGTCATCCTGATATGGCAGGGGTTCTCAGTCCAATAATTCGTGAAGAACTTCGAATTGCGGATTCTGAAAATAGAGAATTATACTTCGTAGCAACAGTTGTTGGGACTGACAAGGATCCCCAATCTTATGATGAGTCAGTTAAAACACTCAAATCAGTAGGTGTATTGGTAGAATCAAGCAATGCAAAAGCGGTACAGCTTGCTCTTAAATTGAAAGGCTTTGAAATTACAGAAGCAGATAAAAATCAGATCCCTTATGAATCTGAATTAACTAAGATACCGCAAACCAGTGATTCCATAAGAGACCTTCTCGAGACTAAACCTAGAATCATCAATGTGGGTATTCAAAGCTTCAATGATTCCATTCGTGAATTTGGAGGAGAATCTGTACATTATAAATGGAAGCCAAAAGCAGGTGGCAATAAGAAGTTGATTAAGATTTTGAATGAACTAGAAAAATTTGATGATGAAATCAGGGTCTGGAATCAAGAAGTTATTGAACTCATGAAAGATTCTCAACCAATTTTGATTGATGTTGTTCCTGCAAAAAGTGTTATCCCTGAATTGAATACAGATCAAAAGACTCTCCTTCATGCTGGACCACCTATAGCTTATGAGGATATGACGGGCCCAATGAGAGGTTCAGTACTGGGTGCCATGTTCTTTGAGGGATGGGCTGCAGATGAAGAACAGGCAAAAGCAATGCTTGAAGAAGGTGCAGTCAAGTTCATACCTTGTCATCACGTGGGTGCTGTTGGACCTATGGGCGGAATTACTTCAGCGAATATGCCAGTTCTTATAGTAGAGAACAAACTTGACAATACCAGAGCTTATTGCACAATGAATGAAGGCATTGGAAAAGTATTAAGATTTGGTGCTTACTCAAGTGAAGTTGTCAATCGCTTGATTTGGATGAGAGATGTACTTGGGCCAACACTCAGTCACGCCATCAAATTGACAGAGCATGGAATCAACCTGAATGTAATTATCGCAAAAGCCATCACTATGGGTGACGAGTTCCATCAAAGGAATATTGCGGCATCTTTGAACTTCCTGAAAGAGGTTGCTCCATATATTGTAGAACTTGATATAGATGAAAAGGATAAACGCGATGTAGTCAAGTTTCTTGCTGATACAGATCAATTTTTCCTTAATATCATGATGGCTGCCTCCAAATCCATTGCTGATTGTGCAAGAAAAGTGACTAAGGGTACTGTTGTCACTGCACTTACAAGAAATGGCAAAGATTTCGGAATTAGAATCAGTGGAATGGGTGATCAGTGGTTCACAGCTCCAGTCAATCTTCCAAAAGGACTTTACTTTACAGGTTATACTGAAGCTGATGGAAATCCTGATATTGGAGACAGTGCAATTACTGAAACGGTTGGAGTTGGTGGAATGGCAATGATTGCAGCACCTGGAGTAACAAGATTTGTAGGTGCTGGTGGCATGGCTGATGCACTTGAAATATCCAATGAAATGAGTAAAATCTGTATTTCTCATAACTCAAATTTTAGTATTCCAACGTGGGACTTTAAGGGAACATGTCTAGGAATCGATATTAGAAAAGTAGTTGAAACGGGAATAACGCCAATCATCAATACCGGAATTGCACACAAAAACCCAGGTGTAGGTCAAGTGGGTGCGGGAACAGTAAGAGCTCCAATCGCATGTTTTGAAAAGGCGATTGAAGCTTATGCAGAATCACTAGGAATAACAATTGGCTAGTCAAGTCATCGTCAGCAAATATATTTCTGATGAATTCTCTGATACGGCCACTGGATATGTCCATAGCTTATTTACTACCAGTCTTAATATAATGCTGGAGGGAAAATTGGTCAATATAAGTTCAAAACCTGGATTTCTCTCCAGCTTTGGTATCAATATACCTGAATCAACAATGAATGAGATACAAAATAATGTCTTAGTTAGTAATCTTGTTACAATCAAAAGACATGAGATTAGAATATATGGGCATCAAAGACAAAATATAATTTCACTTCTCAATTGTAAATTAGATAATTTGACTATTCCAAGAGGTTCAGCAGAGAATATCATCAAATCAAAAATTATTGATCGATTGGCTAAAATTGATTTTTCAAATGAAATTGGGATGCAGATGACACCTAAGACCCAAAAGGTCATACGATATCTTTCAGAATCACCACTGATTGATCTAGATGTGAATGAAGAGGCAATTCTTCATCTTATAGGAAGAGGCTTGGGTTTGACACCTAGCGGTGATGATCTTTTATTAGGTTATACAATGGTACTCATGTCTGTAGAAAAAGGTGTGTCATGGCAAAAACAGCTACAAGCACTTTTGGAACAAAGAACGACAGATATCAGCTTGGCTTATTTCAAGGCACTTTTTGATCATCAGGCAAGCAATTATCTTATCAAGCTTTTAAATAGCATCCATACTCTCGATGTCTCTGGTATTGATGATGGCATATTACAATTGATGAAATATGGCAGTACTTCCGGATACGATACATTATTCGGTATATATCTAGGGTGTCAGTGGGTTAAAAACAATCTTGAATATTAAAGGAGATTAAAATTATGACTATGAAGAGTCGTTATGAGGCGATGCCTGTTTCAGAGAAATACTGGTGGAAAGTAGTGGCACTGTGTTTCACAGGATGGATATTAATGTATGCTGACCGAACTATTTTCAATCCGATCATGTCTGTAATCGGTGAGGAGTTCGGACTTAGCAAGGCGAGTTTGGGACTTGCCAACAGTATCTTTTTTCTGACTTATGCAGTAGCTCAAATTCCATTTGGAATCCTTGGAGATAAAATAGGTCGTAGACTGGTAATTATGGCAGGGTTTATATTATTTGGTGTAATGACCTATCTCAGTGGTCTTGCCACAACATTTGGCATGTTCTTGATTATTAGAGCATTGGCTGGAATCGGACAAGGGTCTTATTACGGGCCACAATATGCGCTCTCTACTGAAGCGATTCCCGTAAAGAAGTTGACACTTGGAACTGCAATCATCAACAGCGGTATGGCATTTGGTACATCAGGCGGATTCCTTTTATCCAGCAAACTTGTACTTGAAAATGGCGAGCACTGGAGTAGACCATTTTTTATAATGGCTGTTCCGACAGTAATTGTAGGTATTTTATTCTATACAATCTTAAAAGAAAAAGTTTTAAAAGAAGAAATAAAGAATGATAAAGCAGCTCAAGTAGTAGAAAAAGTGAGTTTAAGTTCAATTTTTAAGAATAAGCGATTATTGGCAGCCTTTATTCTCTGTTTTACCAGTATTTATGCCAATTTCGTCATCATCACATGGTTACCGACATTTTTAATCGAAGAGAGAGGTTTTGTGGGATCCAGCGTAGGATTCATATCTTCACTTGTTCCATGGGCGTCAATTCCAGGAGCATTGTTCTTCGCACTTAGAGCGGATAAAATGGGATCTTCCAAGAAAATCATCATGACACTGGTGCCAATTGCTATCTTGTCGACCTTTGCAATAGCATTTGTAACCAGCAAAGCTCTTCTTATATTCTTCTTGGTGCTTTATGGTTTATCAGGTAAACTTGCAATGGATCCAATTGTTGTGACATTTGTGGCTAAAAACGCACCTAAAGGATCACTTGGTACAACACTCAGCGCATATAATTTTGTGGGAATGTCCGGTGCAATTTTGGCTCCATATATCACAGGTTTCCTTGCAGATCGTTTTGGAACCATGCAAGTCGGTTTCTACTTTGCAGTTGTGCTGCTGATCATTGGACTTGTGACATTCAGTATGGTTAAAGAAACACCTGAAGTTAGATAATAAAAATCAAAAGGAGTGTGCTATAATGAATCGAATAGTCGTTGCATTAGGTGGCAATGCCATATTGACTGATGATGCAAGTGCCATTGCCCAGCAAAAAGCACTTGCGGACACGTCACTTCATCTCATCGAATTAATCAAGCAGGGGTATGAAGTGATCATCTCACATGGAAATGGTCCGCAAGTAGGAAATCTATTGATACAACAACATAATGATGCTTCTGAAAAAAATCCAGCAATGCCTTTAAATACATGCGTAGCGATGACACAAGGCAGCATCGGGTACTGGATGCAACAAGCTATTATGAATGCCATAGCAAAAGCTGGACTCAATCATCCCGTAGCATCTATTGTCACACAAGTTGAAGTGGATCCAGATGATATTTCTTTTAGAAATCCATCAAAACCAATAGGACCATTTTTCGATGAAGAACAAGCAAAAATAAAAAGTTTGGAAGAAAACTGCATTTATAAAGAGGATTCCGGCAGGGGGTGGAGAAAAGTGGTTCCATCACCAAAACCTTTGTCTATTCTCGAAGTGGAAGCAATCAAAACACTTGCGGATAGTGGATTTGTCACTGTATGTTCAGGCGGAGGCGGAATTCCAGTAGTACGATCTGAAAATGGCTACGAGGGTGTTGAAGCTGTCATTGACAAAGATTTCGCTTCAGGAAAACTGGCTGAACTTTTGGATGCGAAGCAGTTGATTATATTGACTGGGGTCGATAATGTCTATATCAATTTCAATAAACCCGATCAAATGAAACTCGAGCGCATACACATTTCAGAAATAGAAGCTTTGGTCGCTCAAAATCATTTTGCACCAGGTAGTATGTTGCCAAAAGTTCTTGCGGCAATCACTTTTGTAAAATCCGGAATAAATAAAGAGGCTATCATCACTTCTCTTGAACAGCTAAAAAATATTGGACATGGAGCAGGAACAGTAATTTACGGATAACAATCCAAGGAGAGTTGATCATGAAAAAAATCAAACTAAATATGATAACTCAAATTATGATTGCTGTTGTTGCTGGTGTGATTTTCAGCCTCATCACTGGAGAGTTATCCAAATCATTCAAAATAGTTGGTGATGTATTTCTAAGGTTGATTCAAATGTCGATTCCCCTTTTGGTGTTTGGTCAAATTATCGAAGCGGTCGCCAGGTTGAATCCAAAGGAAGTGGGCGGACTTGGCAAGAAAACCATTGTAATTTTTGCAGTATCCTCAGTCATGGCAGCATTTTGGGGGATTTTATTCGCTACAATCTTCAAACCAGGCAGTGGTGTGGATATCCAAGGGTTGAATTCAGGCGTGGAAATTGTTGAGCAACACATTTCATTCAATGAAACCATTCTCGGATTCATTCCAACCAATATATTTAGTTCACTTGCGAATGGCTCAATTATTCAAATTATTGTTTTCGCTTTTATCTTTGGTCTCGCATTCAGTTTATATCGGTCGACACATGAAGAATCAAAGTTGATGCCAGTTTTAGTGGAATTCAATGAAATCATCATTAAGCTGATTACATTGATTATGCGAATGGCTCCAATTGGAATCTTTGCCTTGATAGCCTCAATGATCAGTGAACTTGGGCTTGGAGTGATTGTTCCACTGCTAAAATATCTTGGAATTTATGGATTAGCGACGTTTGCATTCATCGTTTTGTGGGTGGTATTCATCAGCGTAACCTGTAAACTGAAACCTCAGCGTTTGATTTTCAATATGATCCCTATGTCACTGATGTCACTGGCGACAACGTCTTCAGCGATCACTCTTCCGCTTGCGATTGAAGATTCACAGAAAAGATTGGGGCTTGCCGATCGCGTGACAAAATTGGTCCTTCCTCTGGGTATGTCACTTAATAGTAATGGATCTGCTATGCATATGGCTATAACAGTGATCACAATTGCTCAAATATATGGCATTGAATATGGCACTGAGAGAATTGTTTACATTGGCATTATATCCGCACTCGTTTCTCTTGCAAATGCGGTTGTGCCTGGAGCTGGACTTGTTTCACTTGCGATTATTATTCCTCAAATGGGATTACCACTTGAAAGCATTGCTTTATTTGCAGGTGTGGAATGGTTTGTCGGGATGCTCAGAACGATTCTCAACGTGACGTCAGATGTATTTACAGCTGTACTTGTTGCAAGTTCTGAAAACGAGATTGATTTTGATGTTTTCAATGGTATGGAACAAGGTTAGTTTCTAATGGAAAAATAGATTTGAGCAATCTGATGGATTGGGCTCTTATCTATTTTTTTTTGTGCTTAAAAGTTGACACTCATATCTGAAAGGTGTAAAATTAGACAAATACCGACCGTCGGTCGGTGCCTTAGGAGGGTTGATATGATTAAAGTAGATGACTTGACTCAGATTTACAAAAGTGGAAAAGGAATTTTCAACGTTTCATTTGAAATTAAAAAAGGAGAAGTTTTCGGTTTCCTTGGTCCAAATGGAGCGGGTAAAACCACTACAATAAGAAATATTATGGGATTTTCCAACTCAACAGGAGGGAAAGTGACCATAGATGGTCATGATGCAAGGGTGGAGACAGCAATCCTTCAAGAACGCATTGGCTACCTACCAGGTGAAATCGCATTTTTTGAAAATATGACCGGTATGGAGTTCTTGAATTTCATGGGCAAGATGAGACGTTTGAAGAACCTGGAGAAAAGAGATGAATTGATCAATAGATTTGAGCTGGACCCCAAAGGAAAGATTAAAAAGATGTCCAAAGGCATGAAGCAAAAAGTTGGAATTGTGGCTGCTTTCATGCATGATCCTGACATTATCATCCTGGATGAGCCGACAAGTGGCCTGGACCCTTTCATGCAAAATGTCTTCATGGATCTCATCGATGAGGAAAAAGCAAAAGGTAAAACCATAATGATGTCTTCACATATTTTCGAGGAAGTCCAAAGAAGTTGCGACAGGGCTGGAATAATCAGAGAAGGACATTTGGTGGCGATTGAGGATATTCATTCTCTTAAAGCAATGAACAAGAAACGTTTCAAAGTCATGCCAATGAATGATGAGAGCAAATCAAAAATTCTCTCATCGGATTATAAAACAGAAAGTAGAGAAGACGGGTCAATATTTATTGATCAAAATGGATCGTTAAATGAATTTTTCCGATTGATGGCATCTTGTGAAATTGCAGAATTTGATGTTGTCACACAATCGCTTGAAGACATTTTCATGAAATACTATGGGGAGGAAAAAACTCATGAATAGAACACTTTTTCTCACAAACTTAAAAGCACATAAAATGTTGTTTGTCATCATGAACTTGGTGCTGCTCATGTACTCGTCCATAATGATTTACATGTTTGATCCAGAAACCAGCAATGCTATTGCAGAGATGATGGAGATGCTGCCAAAGGGATTCGCAGTGGCTTTTGGATTTGATGACATTGCAATTACTTTGACTTCCCATATCGGTTCATATTTATATGGTTTCATTTTTATAGTCTTTCCTATGATTTTCACAGTGATTGCTGCTAACAGCATGGTGGCAAAACATGTGGATAGAGGATCGATGGCATATTTGATCGCTACCCCTAATTCAAGAAAAACCATCATATGGACTCAAGCAATAAGTTTGATTACGATGCTGACAGGTCTGTTTGTGATTCAAACGATACTTGGCATTTTGATGTCAGAAATGATGTTCAGCGGGCTACTTGAAGTAGGTCCATATATCAAAATCAATCTGATTACATTACTTGTTTTCGGAGTGGTGAGTGGGATCGGTTTCCTAGGTTCATGCATATTCAATGAATCCAGCCGGTCACTAAGCATGGGTATCAGTTTTCCAGTGGCTTTCTTACTTTTAAAAATGTTGTCTGGTGCGAGTCCTGATCTTTCCTTCTTAAAGTATTTCACACCATACACTTTAATCGATATCAATAAGATTATGAATACAGGCAATTACACACTTTGGACTTCAGTGGCTTTGATCATCGCATCATTTCTAATCTATTTTAGTGCTGTGACTATATTTGATAAAAGGAGCTTGAACCTATGAAGAAAGATAACATGGACGTGCGGGATAAAATCATCGATGCAGCACATCACATGTTTGCTCAAAAAGGGTATCCTAGGACAACCATCAATGATATCATTACGCAAGCAAAGTGTTCCAAGGGTGGTTTTTACCATCACTTCGTCAATAAAGAACAGGTCATGGACGCCATTATGAACAATTATGTGAGTGAACTCGAAGTGGAACTATTTAAATTGGATACTGATAACGTGTTTGAAGCACTTGGAAATGTAATTTTCACGATTAACAGCATAAAATCTTCCAAAATGACTGAGTGGCCAAAACTCATTAAAATCCTTTCATTTCCCGAAAATGAAATTTTCATCAGGAGAATGGCGGACTCTTTTTCAGCATTATTGGCGAAACAATATATGGAAATCTTCATAAAAGGCAATAGTATAGGGGCTTTTATGGTGGAGCATCCAGATCATTTGGCGGCTTTATGGGCTCGTGAAATCCTTGAGTTATATAGAAAAGCGGATGAAGTTGTTTTTATGGATTCAAAAGAACTCACTGAAAAATTTCTTGTACTTGTCAGTTACAGTGAGCAACTTTTGAATGCTACTCTTAAGAACAGCTCAGGAGATGTTCACTTTAGGGATAACCTGGTTGAGTACGTATTGAACGCAAAGAACGTTTATAGGGAACTCAAAAATGTTATTGACTTGTAATATTTAAATGATATAATTAAGTAAACGTTTACCTAGAGAGATGAAAAATGAAAATTACAATCAAGGATATAGCAAAAATGGCGGATGTATCCACTGCAACCGTTTCTAAAATAGTCAATCATAAGGATCAGAACATAAGTCACGCGACCAGACAAAGGGTTCTTGATTTGATTGAAGCCCATAATTATGTGCCAAATCGTATTGCTTCGTCAATGATAACGAAGAAAACCCACTCTATTGGTCTGATCATTCCCGACATAACCAATCCCTTCTTCCCTGAAGTCGCAAGAGGTGTTGAGGATTATGCCAACATGGAAGGGTATCATGTTGTACTCTGTAACTCTGACAATGATTTGGACAAAGAAGTCTCTTATATAGGAATGCTACAGGAAAAAATGGTAGATGGTATCATTTTCACTTCATCGAGTTTGAGAAACAAAATATCAAAAGAATTTCTAAAACTTCAAATTCCAGTAATTACTGTGGATAGAGATATTACTGGCATGAAAGCTCAAGGTAAAATCACAGTTGACAACACGAGTGGTGCTTATCAGGGTGTAAGTTACATGATTGAACGTGGGTATAAGAAAATCTTACATCTTGGTGGACCAATGACATCCAAACCCGCACTAGATCGTTTTGAAGGTTATAGAAAAGCATTGGATGATAATGGCATCCAATTTGATGAGAAGCTGTTCTTTGAAGGCAATTATAACGCCCAGTGGGGATATGAAGGTGTGCTAGAAGCATTATCAAATAAAATTGAATTTGATGGAATATTTTGTGGTAATGACATGATTGCCATAGGAGCCATCAAAGCACTTAATGAAAAAGGTTTATCAGTCCCAGATGATGTTGGTGTCATGGGATTCGATGATATTTATATGGCGACAGTAGTCACGCCTAATCTAACGACGGTTTGTCAGCCTAATTACCAAATGGGGTATAAGGCTGCTGAAATGTTAATTGAACTCATCAAGCATCCAGAAAGTAAAATGACAGATGTCGTACTTAAAACCAAATTGGTGATTAGAGAATCCACTAAGTGATTCTCTAATATTTAACAGGTTAAACGTTTACCTTAATAAAGGAGTCGATATGGAAAAACAAAAAAAAATACTGGTCATAGGCAGCCTGAATATGGATCTGGTGACTAAGGTTGATCATACACCACGTGTTGGTGAGACTGTAGCTGGAAGAGGTTTGATTTATAATCCTGGCGGGAAAGGTGCCAATCAGGCAGTTGCTATGGGTAAACTGGGTGCTGAGGTAACAATGATTGGCATGGTTGGAGATGATGCATCTGGTGCGGAACTAAAAGAAAATTTAGTGGCAATGAATGTTCATGATCATGTGACTATAATTAAGGGGGTGCCTACTGGAATCGCAATGATCATGGTCAATGAAAATGCTGACAATTCAATCGTGGTTATCGAAGGTGCAAATGGTAAACTCCAACCGGATATGGTCCAAAAGTCTTGGTTTAATGATATGGATATTCTTGTGATGCAACTTGAAGTGCCAATGGAAACTGTGTCAAAATCTATGAGACTCGCTCGTGAATCAGGTCTGTTCACAGTACTCAATCCTGCACCTGCAAAACAATTATCCAAAGAGGTGCTGAAATGTGTTGATCTTCTTGTTGTCAATGAAACAGAATTCGAAACATTATCAGGAATAGCATTTGATGAGGCAAAAGATTTAAATCAAGGGTATGAGATATTAGGAGTTAAGAGTATTGTTTTGACTCTTGGTGAAAAAGGTGCATGGTATTATGATGGCGTTCAAACAATACATGTTGCAGCGCATAAGGTCAAAGCGGTGGATACTACAGCTGCTGGGGATAGCTTTATTGGCGGACTGATAACTCAAATTTCAAAGGGGTTAAGCATAAGAGAAGCACTGGAATTCTCAACAGAAGTTGCCGCATTCACTGTAACGCGTCTCGGCGCTCAAAAATCTCTTCCTACACTTGAGGAGATACTTGAAAGGAGAAAACTTTGAGAAAAGGTCGATTGTTAAATTCTGATATTGTGGCTACACTTGCCAAGTTGGGGCACACGGATCAAATCGTTGTCGCTGACGCAGGACTTCCAATTCCCGAGAAGGTCAAAAGAATTGATCTTGCGCTAATAAAAGGCGTTCCAGGATTCTTGGAAACTCTAAAAATCTTGGTTCAAGATATGGTGATTGAAAAAGTGATTCTGGCTGATGAAATAAAGACTTCCAATAAGTACTTACTGGATGCTATAACAGAGTTGATCGGTGATACACCTATTGAATTTGTCAGCCATGAAAATTTTAAAATACTTACTGAAAGCGGTAAGGCTATTATCAGAACAGGAGAATGCACTGCATATGCCAATATAATTCTTCAATCTGGTGTGGATTTCGGTGGTGATTCCCATGACTGATGTAGTACTTCGCATGGAAGGAATCACTAAAGAATTTCCTGGTGTTAAAGCGCTTGATGGTGTTCATCTGAACGTTTATAAAAGCAAAGTTATGGCTTTACTTGGTGAAAATGGTGCTGGAAAGTCGACACTTATGAAGATTTTATCAGGTGTCTATCAGAAAACTTCTGGTGAAATTTATTTCAAAGGAGACAAACTGGAAGTTACAGGTCCAAAAGACGCTATGCAAAAGGGCATTGCTATCATTCATCAGGAGTTGAACTTGATTGAAGGGCTTTCTATTGCTGAGAATATTTTTATGGGACGATTTCCAAGCAAATTTGGAAAAGTCAACTGGAAAGAGATGCACCATGAATCAAAGGAATTACTGAATCGACTTAATTTGGATTTGGATCCTAAAAGAAAAGTTGAGAGTCTTAGTATCGGCCAAAAGCAAATGGTTGAAATAGCAAAAGCATTATCATTTGAGACTGAACTGATTATCATGGATGAACCGACCGATGCCCTCACAGATAGTGAAACCGAAAGTTTGTTCAAGGTGATTGAGGATTTGGTGAAATCTGAAAAAAGTGTGGTTTATATTTCTCACAGACTTCCAGAGATTTTCAAGATTTGTGATGACGTTACAGTATTAAGGGATGGCTCTTTCATCGGTGAAATACCCGTTTCGGAAATCAACGAAAATCAACTGATTGAGATGATGGTTGGGAGAAAACTTGAGGAGCAATATTCTTATTTGGATTGTAAGACAAATGAAATTGTATTTCATGTGGAGTCACTCAGCAATTCTTTGGTAAAAGACATTAACTTCGATATAAAAAAAGGTGAAATATTAGGCGTCGCCGGATTGATGGGAGCAGGCAGAACCGAACTCGCTAAATCAATTTATGGAAACATACCTTGTGATGTAAAGAAGATGAGTGTTTCTGGTGTGAAAGTCTATGGAAAAACTGAAAAACAAGCCATTGGTGAAGGAATTGCCTATGTTTCTGAAGATCGAAAAAAAGACGGATTGGTTTTAGGTCTTTCAGTGGGGAACAATATTACACTTTCATCATTAGGACAATATTCCACTGCTACTGTAATCAATAAAAAATCTGAAAGGGGTTGTATTGAATATTACAAAGAAGCTATGAGCATCAAAACCCCTTCAATCAATCAGAAAGTCAAATTGCTCAGTGGAGGCAATCAGCAAAAGGTATCCATCGCAAAATCACTTTCTGTCAAACCGAAAGTCCTTATATTAGACGAGCCCACACGAGGTGTGGATGTTGGTGCGAAAAAAGAAATATATGAATTGATGAATACTTTTAAAAAAGAGGGACTGGGAATACTGATGATTTCGTCTGAGATTCCAGAACTTCTAGGTGTTTGTGACAGAATAATGGTGATGCATGAAGGTAGAATTTCTGGAATCTTGAGCCGTGAGGAAGCGACTCAGGAGAAAATAATGAGATTGGCGATAGGCGCAGGGGAGAGAATACAATGAAAAAAATAAACATTTCAAAATTTCAGTCCATAATTGGACTGGTCATATTTTCAATTGTTGTCTCACTCATCAATGACCGATTTATGACTGGTTCCAATATACTCAATATTTTAAGACAAACATCCATCAACTCGATAATTGCTGCTGGTATGACTTTTGTCATCATTACCGGTGGAATTGACCTGTCAGTAGGTGCAACACTAGCTCTATCAGGAGCAGTGGCAGCCATGTTGATATCCCTCGGCTATAGTCCTATAATCGCAATAGTAGCTGCGCTTGCAGTAGGTGGAGGGATTGGATTTTTTAATGGTATAGTTATTGCCAAAGGGAAACTTCAACCCTTTATAGTAACACTTGCGACCATGACCGTTTTTAGAGGAATAACTTTGGTTTTCACGGATGGAAAGCCAATAAGTGCAGGGTATGAGAAGAATGCTGAATTTTTATCCAGTATTGGTAATGGTTATTTCTTAGGGATTCCCATACCAATTATTATAATGATTTTTGTTTTTATCGTTGGGTTTTACGTGTTGACTCAAACCACTTTGGGGCGTTATGTTTATTCACTTGGAGGCAATGAAGAAGCAACTAAGCTTTCTGGTGTTAACACGGATCGAATAAAAATAATGGTATATACAATAAGTGGTGTACTTGCGGCACTGGCAGGGATTATTATTACTGCCAGATTGTCATCGGCTCAACCGACAGCGGGAAGTGGCTACGAACTGGATGCTATCGCTGCAGTTGTACTTGGTGGAACTTCTCTTGCGGGAGGAGTGGGTTCAATTCTTGGGACTGTAACGGGTGCCTTGATTATCGGTGTCCTAAACAATGCACTCAATCTGATGAATGTCAGCTCATATTATCAATTGCTGGCAAAGGGAATTGTCATATTGATTGCAGTGTTGCTTGATAGGAAAAACAAGTAGGGGTAGAATGGAGGAGAAATATGAAAAAAGTATTGGTGATAATGATGGTCCTTCTGCTGGTAGCGACAGGATTGTCTGGATGCAAAACCACTGAAGAATCTGGTGGCAACAAAGTAGGCTTAATTATTTCAACACTCAACAACCCGTTTTTCGTTTCACTTAAAGAAGGTGCTGAAACAAAAGCGAATGAATTAGGAATTGAACTTATTGTACTGGATTCACAAAATGATCCAGCAAAAGAACTTGCCAACATGGAAGATTTATTGACTCAAGGAGTAGAGGTCATCCTAATCAATCCAACGGATTCTGACGCCGTAGGTAATGCAATCAAAGCGGCAAATGACAAAAACATTCCAGTTATTACACTGGACCGTGGAGCAAATTCAGGTACAGTTGCAACACACATCGCATCCGATAACGTTGCAGGTGGTGTAATGGCTGGTGAGTACATTGTCGATATGCTCGATGGTACAGGAAAAGTAGTTGAACTTGAGGGCATCGCAGGAACTTCAGCGGCTAGAGATAGAGGTCAAGGCTTTAATGACGCCATCGCTGGTACGGAACTTGAAGTTGTTGCAAAACAAGTTGCAGATTTCGATAGAACCAAAGGTCTTTCCGTAATGGAAAACATTTTAGAGGCACAACCTGAGATTGATGCAGTATTTGCTCATAATGATGAAATGGCACTAGGTGCTTTGAGAGCAATTGAAGCTTCAGGTAGAAATATACTTGTAGTAGGGTTTGATGCGACTGATGATGCGGTTCTATCTGTTGAAGAAGGCAATATGGCTGCTACTGTTGCTCAACAACCAAGTTTGATTGGATCACTTGGAATTGAAGCTGCTAAAAAGGTAATTGATGGTACTACTCTTGATGCATTTATTCCAGTTGACTTAAAACTGATTACTGGGGATAAATCGATGGATTCAGGAAGCTCAATTGAACCTCCGACAATCGGACTTATATTGTCCACACTCAACAATCCTTTCTTTGTGACATTAAAAGAAGGTGCTGAGGAAAAGGCAAATGAACTTGGAGCTGAATTGATTATTTTGGATTCACAAAATGACCCAGCAAAAGAATTGTCGAATATGGAAGATTTGATAACACAAAGTGTTGATTTTATTCTGATCAACCCAACAGATTCTGATGCAGTAGTCAATGCCATTAAGGCGGCCAATACTGCTGGTATTCCAGTAATTACTCTAGATCGAGGTGCTAACAGTGGAACAGTCGTGACTCATATCGCTTCAGATAACGTTGCTGGCGGTATGATGGCCGGTGAATTCATTGTAGAACTGCTTGATGGAGCTGGCAAGGTCGTTGAACTCGAAGGTATAGCAGGCACTTCTGCGGCAAGAGATCGTGGCCAAGGCTTTAATGACGCGATTGCAGGTACTGATATTGAAGTTGTCGCGAAGCAAGTTGCAGACTTTGATAGAACCAAAGGACTTTCGGTCATGGAAAACATCCTTCAGGCACAGCCTGAGATTGACGCTGTGTTTGCACATAATGATGAGATGGCACTTGGTGCTTTGACAGCAATTGAATCATCTGGTAGAGAAATCATAGTAGTTGGTTTTGACGCAACTGATGATGCCGTAATGTCAGTCAAAGAAGGTAAAATGGCTGCAACTGTAGCTCAACAACCAAGCTTGATTGGTAGTTTAGGCGTTGAAAATGCGGTTATGCACCTGGAAGGCAAAACAATTGAAGCATATATTCCAGTTGAACTCATGCTCGTAACTGAATAAATTAAATCATGAAAATCCCGTATCGCTTCTGTTTTGGAGTGATACGGGATTTTTTTAAATTGTTATTGGCGTTTGCTACCGATTAAAGTCTTATTGATAAAATGGTTGTTCTCATCACGACCTTTATATTTTACTTCAATATATAGATTGTCATATTCCTCTGTGATTTCCAGTGTGTCCACGAATTGAATCCAGTTTGAATCTGTATTCATCGATTTCACTTCCCACCACTGGACCACTTTGTTGTCCTGATATGCCTGAATCTCTACACGATCGATGGTATAATATACATTCTGGAGATCTATAGTGTTGGAATCCAAATTCGTTTCAATAAAGTTATTTTCATGATCAATATAAAAATAACCACTTATAGGCTGAAAAATATTATATATTAGTTCGTACATATGAACCTGATATGTCTCTGAGATTCTCGTCTCTTCATCATGTTCAATCGAGATATAGTACTCTAGTATGTTTTTGTTATCCCAAGTTCCAAACTCAAGGGGACTCATAAATTCAGGATTGGAAAACTGTACGTCAAATTTTGAAACCGGATTCAATGGACCAATTTCAGACAATTGAATTTCATAGATGCCGCTACCGATGTCTGAGGCATCATAAGTTACGAACTCGTCAGAACTAAGATTCTTCACATGAAATGATACTTTGCTTTCTTTGTTGTATTCCATCAGTTTGAATTTCAAGTTGAGTTGTTGCTCACTATTTACAATAACCGGTTTAGGTTTTTCAATTTCCTCGTACCATCTATCGGCTTTTTTCATCTGATCAACAGTACTTTCAATGCTACTGATTTGATTGATGATGCGATTTTCTTGGGCACTGAGTTGCCACTGAAGCTGTTTGACTTCTGTGGTCAATTGATTAGTATTGAAAACTAAATATCCTGTAATTACAATCAATAGTAAGATCAGTAGCTGTGTTTTGTCGACAAATTTCACTTAAGGACCTCCTTGGGTCAATTGTTTTGGATGACTCGTGTCAATTCATCGTAGAATGTATCATTTGGAAAAATCAAATAATAGATGCCTTCCTCATCACCGTATAGACTATACATGGAGACCATAAGATTGTCCCAAAAGGATTCATTTCTCATATCCTCATAATTGACATAGAGATAACTGAGGTTTGGTCCGATAAAAAGAGTTCTAAACGTATCCCCATAAGTTACTTTAATAACCGAATCATCCATGACACTTGGATAGTTGTACTTGTTATAAATGGCATTAGAGTTTTTAAACTGATCTTTAAAAGAAGTGATCAGAGATGGATCAGAGACTAAAATATCATGATCAGGTATCATTAAAGCGTCTGGAGGTAAATTTGCATCAAAAATTGCTATTTCACTAGGTCTAATAGCCTGGTAATTATAATAGCCGATGAATCCTACAATGCAAACCAGAATAATCAAAAATTCAAATGCCTTGTATGTCGGCGAAGGCATCTTAGGTTCGTATCTTCCAATCTTTTCATCGAGCGCTTCTGTGATGACCTCTCTAGATTCACGATTCGTCCATCGTTTAAATTTCAGATAATGGTAATTGGATCTGTTGAAATAGCCTTCGCGGAATTCCAATTCAATGGATTTCTTTTCACCAGGAAATGAAAATTTGTTTTCTCTATATTCCACTATCTGATCCACATCTTTATACCCCTGATACCAGAGGACATTTTTAAGCATAACAGAGAGTTCATCCGTATCAGAATAGGGAATTTTGTATCTGAATCCACCAAAATGCGTGGTAAGGTACTGAATCAAAATACATAAAGATAATAGAAGAGCAATGTAAACAGAATAATGCAGTTCCGTATCATAAATCAACAAAATATTAACTAAGCCCGACAAAGTCAATACATTGGTTAAAAATGCCAAGCCCATTTTGGATTCCACAGAAATCCACTCATATTTTTTAGTTGAAATCAAATCATATAATGCATAGAAACTCAGTACGACCATAAGTCCCAGAAGTGCTTTGCTTTGCAATTTAATCGCCCCTTTGTCATTGATTGATTTGATGATATTATAACATTCAGAGTTTGATAAATAGGGCGTTTAATGGAAGTTTAAGACTTTTTTAATGTGGCATCGTAAACCATCTGACGGTTCGGTCGTGTATGAACCCTATTTTGGTCACTAGTTTCATAGATGCCTTATTGTCTTTTTCTATGTGGACATAGACCGGCAGATTTTCTGCCCTAAGAGCTCTGATGATAAAAGTAGTGATGTCTTTTCCCAAACCGGAACCTCTGTACTCGGGTTTTACATATAAAAACCCCAGCGCGCCATCATCGTGAGTAATAGCCCAAGCCACCAACTCACCATTTACCTTCAAACCCGCATGATGACCATTTTTAATTCTTGAAGTCACATATTCGAGATCTGTATATTCACCATAAGCATGGGAAGATTGTATAATGGAGGCGTCTTCTATTTCAAGTGGAAAGACTTCAGACTTAATTTCAGGTAATGGGACTGTTTCAGGTAGGTAAAATCTTTCACATACCAGTTCTCTGAAACGAACATGGTCTGGGTCGATTATGGGAAGCATCCAGTCTTCAATCAAAGCAAAGTTGTTATATGTATTTGGAGTTGATTGAATCAATGCCCTTAATGAGACCACATCAGAAGCGTCTATGTATATCCATGGTCGATCGCTAATCCCCACAATCAGTTTAGAACTTTGTATACTTTTTTCAAATACAGGCGGATGTTGTTTGATAAAGTAAATCATATTGTCCATAATATTGTCCTTTCATCTTTGTTAAACCAAGTATACAAAAAAAGTGAGTATGCGTATAGATGTTGTCAAATTTTGTAATGAATACAACTTATCTAATCGGGTATGAATAAATTTAAAGACAACAACTAAAGAAAATGGAGATCAAATGAGAAAATTGAAACTGGAGAACAGTTATAAAAATCTGCCATCCAAATTATATAGTGAAGTCAAATTAAACCCAGTCAGATTACCTGAGCTAAAGGTTTTCAATTATGCATTAGCGACAGAGATGGGACTTCCCATCGATTTTCTTCAGAGTGAAGCAGGTGTATCCATTTTGGCTGGGAATGCGTCTCCAGAGGGTGGACCACTTATCTCCCAGGCATATGCCGGACATCAATTCGGCTCATTTACTATGCTCGGTGATGGGAGAGCGATGCTTTTAGGGGAACATATCACTCCACATGGTCAATTAGTGGACATACAGCTAAAAGGTTCAGGGAAGACGCCATACTCTCGAGGGGGTGATGGTCGTGCCGCACTTGGACCAATGCTTAGAGAATATATCATCAGTGAGGCAATGCATGGGCTGGGAATTCCAACAACGAGAAGCCTGTCCGTGGTAAGTACAGGAGAAGCTGTAATCAGAGAAAAAATGCTTGCCGGGGCTGTCTTGGCTAGAGTTGCAAGCAGTCACATCCGAGTAGGCACATTCGAGTTTATTGCGAGATGGGGCACACCCGAAGAATTGAAAGCGCTTGCCGATTATACGATTAAAAGACATTACCCGCAACTTGATAATGAGGAAAATCCATATTTGTCTCTGTTAAGGGAAGTTGTTAGACGTCAAGTGGAACTCATTGTGAAATGGGAAAATGTAGGCTTCATACATGGAGTCATGAACACGGATAATATGAGCATCAGCGGTGAGACAATCGATTATGGTCCGTGTGCGTTTATGGATACATTCAATCCGATGACGGTATTTAGTTCAATTGATACGAATGGAAGATATGCCTTTGGTAGACAACGACACATCGCTGGATGGAACCTTGCTCGGTTCGCAGAAACTTTGCTGCCCCTTATTGACAAGGAGTCATCAAAAGCTCTACAGCTTGCTCAAGATATTCTTTCTCAGTATGGTAATCAGCACAGAAAAAGATGGCTTGTTCAGATGCAATCAAAGCTTGGTCTTGTTGGAGATCCGAGTGAAGATGAAGTATTGATCAACGATCTGCTAGACTTGATGCTTAAAGAGAAATCGGATTACACCAACACTTTTAGGGCACTTACTTTGAATCAACCGAAAGAAACCAACTTATATGGTACCGAGGGGTTTGAAAAGTGGTATGACTCTTGGCAAAATCGTTTGGAAAGACAATCCATATCGAGGAATGAAAGCGATAAAATGATGCGTTCCACCAATCCTTCAATTATCCCTAGGAACCATCAAGTAGAAGCAGCACTTGAGTCTGCGGTAAAGAATAATGATTATACGATTATAGAACAGTTGAATAAGGCCTTAGTGGATCCATATGCATATTCCAAAGATCAGATCAGTTATGTGGACCCACCAAGTACGAATGGTCTTCAGTACAGAACGTACTGTGGAACTTGATAAGGAGGGGGATATTGATGATTGAACTTAAGGACCTAAAAGAAGCTTACTATGCAAAGGAAGATGAGAATTATGCATTTAGGGTCTACCTCAAGAATCACGCTGATTCGAAGACTCTAGATGAACAGTTTTTAAGTCTTCATAACGAACTTTTTTCAGCTTATGATTGCAATGATTGTCGAAATTGCTGCAAAAAATATGAGGCGACATTTAAAGCGCATGAAATTACAGAAGCCGCTAATCTTTTGCATATGACGGTCAAATCATTTAAAGAAAAATACATCATCGATGCTTTCGGAGAATATCAAATCAACACGAAACCCTGTCATTTTTTAGCAGATGACAATTCTTGTGCCATTGAGCCCTGTAAACCTGATAGTTGCAGAAAATATCCGTACACCAATCAACCGGATAGATTGTTCAGTTCATTATCCATTATCGAGTCATCTAGAGTGTGTCCTGTGGTGTATGAGATGCTTGAGAGATTAAAATTGACTTATGATTTTAAATATGTAAAGTGAAAACTTATCACAAAAAAAGTATCTCCCAAAATATGGGGATACTTTTTTGAAATTGGGTATAATATATATTGCCTAAAAAGAGCTTTTTAGGTGAGAGGAGGGGCAATGATGAGGAAAATCATTATGTTCCTGTTGATTTCAACATTGCTTGTCATTAGTTTTGGTTGTGCAAGTGATGTGAGTGAAGACCAAAGTTCAGAACTACCCAATCCCATTAGACAGTCAAGTTATGATGAAATCCTTGAAACTCTGGGTATGACACTAAAAGTGCCAGAAGATGCAGAAAATGTGATTTATCAAATTATAGATATTGAAGATGAAACACCGATAGCTGAAGCGAAATTCAGGAAAGGACAGACAAACTGTACTTATCGAGTTCGTTCGGCTGCAGAACCGGAGGATATTACCGGTGCTTATTACGATTGGACAGTCACAAAAGAGATTGAAATCAGTTATTGTAGTGGCGAAATCAGTTATATTGAAGGTAAAGAAGGTATTTGTTTATGGTATGATACCGTTCCAGGATTGATGTATTCAATATTTGTCGATATGGATGCATCTGAAGAACTGTTACTGGAAATTGCAAACGATGTCTACATCCCCGCAGAAGATGCAAATTAAATATTCTATATGAAACGCCCTTTTCCATAAGGGCGTTTCATATTGTACAGATGTGGTATAATCTTTGAAAGGACTTAAAAGAAGGAGAATGTTTTTATGAGACCCCCAAAACACATGTTTTTAGTGATTATATTCATATTTATGTTGATGACTTTGCAGAGTGATGCTAATTACGCTGTAGTACATAAAAACATTCTAATCATAAACTCATATCACCATGGATTGTCATGGACTGATGACTCGACAAATGCCGAAATCAATAAAATCAAATCGGGTTACTCCGGAGATGTGAAGTTCTATGTTGAGTATATGGATTGGAAAGAACATCCAACTGAGGAAACATTAATTCTTTTTGAAGACTTGATGGCTTACAAATATGAAGATATGAATATCGATTTGATCATTGCTTCAGATGATGCGGCTTTTGAGTTCATACTCGAAAAAAGGGGGAAACTCTTTGGAGATATTCCAATCGTTTTTAATGGCATCAGTGAATCAAGCTTTGAAAGCTTGGTTACAATTGAAGATAATTTCACTGGTGTACTTGAAATAGTTGATATAAAAACCACGCTTGAGATGGCACAAATGGTCAACCCGGTTCTTGATACCTTTTATATCATCTATGATGAGACTGAAAGTGGACGTGCAATGGGTGAAGCGGCTGCAATTGAGGTGCATAGGACACTTGCTGATATTGAGGTTGTCAAAATCACCAATTTGTCTATTGAGGATATCATCTCATTTGTCTCATCACTGGAAAGTAAAGATAGTATACTTATGACTGCATATTATACAGATGTGCATGGTATGAATATCAATTTTGAGGATATGATTCAAAAGGTCAGTGAATCCACTTCTGCGGCTGTTTTTTCTCTTTATGATTTTGCATTAGGTAAAGGTGCACTAGGTGGCAACCTACTGAGTGGTAAACTGATTGGTGAACGAACTGCAGAACTTGCCATTGAGATACTTAATGGAGCCGATGCGGATGATTTGGAGCTTATTAGGACAGGTATTCACATGAGTGCAATCGATTATGACGCAGCATTAGATTATAATATTGATTTTAAGAGGTTGTCTAGCGATGTAGAAATTCTAAACAGACCGGTATCCGTTTTTGAAACATATCGAAGACCAATCCTTACTGCGATTGTTATTATGTCAGGTATGGCGGTTTTTCTCGTAATATTGAGTTACTATTTGAGAAAGACTCTGAAACTTAAAAATGAACTGGCTGAGAAAAATATTGAACAAAAATTGTTGAATGATGAAATTATGGCATCAGAAGAAGAACTTAAGGCACAGTTTGATGCTCTTAATGAATTATTTGATGAACTTCAAGCGACAAAAGAAAAGAACGAACTCATTTTGGATGCCATCAAAGATGCTATCATCGACTGGAACATCAAAGATGACATAGTCTCAGCATCTGGAAGTTGGGAAGAACTCATCGGTTTCCCAACTGATCAAATCACGGATTCAGATTCAATTTTTAAACGGGTTCATGAGGATGATCTGGATCAAATAAAACCTTACTTTTTACAAAATTTCAATGAGGAAACAAAAGATTTCGTAAGTCAGATAAGAATCAGAACTAAAGATGAGTTTTATAAATGGTTCTTGGTCAAAGGGGTGATCGCAAGAGATTCTGATGGTATTCCGACACGCATGGTAAGCTCTTACACAGATATTGACACAATTAGAAAAATGGAAGATCAAATCAGACATGCAGCATATCATGATGAAATGACAGGGTTCTCCAACAAGAATGCACTTGAGACACAAGTTTCGAAAGATTTGAAAAGAGGAATCAACCAATATGGAATAATGTTGATCGACATTGACCACTTCAAGAGAATCAATGATACCATGGGGCATCGATTTGGAGATAAATACATCAAAGAAGTCGGCCAGATTTTGAAAAATCATCTCATTCCGGAAAGTGAAGTTTTCAGAATCAGTGGTGACGAGTTTGTTGTCTATCATAGAATGCGCCATATCAATGAACTCACCCAACTCTCTGGAAGACTGATCCACGCGCTCAATAATGTGATTCAAGTGGAATACAGTAATTTTTCGAATAGCGTGAGTATTGGAACCGCTGTATATCCACACGATGGTGATACGCTGGAATCTTTACTGACCAGGGCTGATCTTGCTATGTATAAAGCCAAAGATGATGGCCGAGGTAGAGTGGTCAGGTATCAAAGTGAAATGTTCGAAAAAAGGATCTGGAGAATTGAAAGAGAAGATGCACTTAAAACAGCACTTCTGCGCGGAGAGTTGTCACTTGCTTTTCAGCCACAAGTGAATTGCATGACAAATGAAATTGTTGGGTTTGAAGCTTTGCTGAGATGGTATCACCCAGTGCTTGGACAGGTGCCACCGCTTGAATTCATTTCGATTGCTGAAGAGACACAATTGATCATGCCAATAGGAAAATGGGTGATTGATGAAGCTCTTGGTTATCTGTCTGAAATGAACAAAAGATATAGTAAGTCATATCATATGGCAGTCAATGTTTCAGTACTGCAGTTGATGCAGGATGATTTTGAGATCATTGTGGGAGAGGCTCTTCATGCAAATGCCATCTCGACCAATCATTTCGTTATTGAAATCACTGAATCCGTTGTGATCCAAGCAATCGATACGGTGTCTTCAAAGCTTGAACGTCTTCAAAAAAGTGGCATTAGAATTGCTCTTGATGATTTCGGAACCGGGTATTCTTCATTGAGTTATCTCAAGACATTGCCTGTAGATATACTGAAAATTGACAAGTCTTTCATAGATGAGATGGTTATAAGCAAATCCCAAGAGGATCTGGTACAATTGATTATCCAGATTGGAAGACAAATGAGCATGACACTTGTTGCTGAAGGTGTAGAGTCTCGTGAACAGTTGGAACTATTAAAAGATATGAACTGTGATTTCATGCAAGGGTACTATTACTCCAAACCGCTGAATGAACTTGAGTGCATGAAATTCCTCGATCAGGTGGTATTAGAGTGACCATAATGAAAATGCCAATTGTAGACAACTGTCTATGATTGGCATTTTTGTATTCATCAATTCATATAAATGTTATAATTTAAAAAAGAATATTGCATATTTGTAATTTACAGGAGGAGCTATGAAAAAGCCAGGCTGGAAAAGTGAGAAGAATTTATCACTTTTGGTTGATTTTTATGAGATCACAATGACCAATGGTTATTTGATGAATAAGGATACAGATGTACGAGTCTATTTCGATTATTTTTTTAGAAGAGTTCCTGATGGTGGCGGATTTGCCATAACAGCAGGACTTGAACAGTTTATCGACTATATTGTGAACATTGAATTTTCACAAGAAGATATAGAAATGCTGCGTAAAATGGATATGTTTTGCGAAGAATTTCTCGATTATTTGAAAAACTTCAAATTTGATGGTGACATTTGGGCAATTCCAGAAGGGACCCCCGTGTTTCCCAATACGCCGATCATCACAATTGGCGCATCGATACTACAGGCACAACTCATAGAAACTATGTTGCTTTTGACCTTAAACCATCAGAGTCTGATTGCAACAAAAGCAAATCGGATTGTAAGGGCGGCAGGAAAGAAACCGGTTGTGGACTTCGGAGCAAGAAGGGGCCATGGCATAGATGCGACACTTTATGGAGCAAGAGCCATGTATATAAGTGGCTGCATCGGGACTTCCAATGTTCTTGCCCATAAAATGTTTGATATCCCCGTAATTGGAACGATGGCGCATAGTTGGGTCCAATTTTATGGTGATGACAGGACTGCTTTTCAAAATTATGCTATGGCTTATCCCCATAAATCCGTATTTTTAGTGGATACTTACAACGTTTTGAATTCTGGTGTTCCAGCTGCCATTGATGTATTTAGGACTATGGAGGAGAACGCATCAAAAGGAATTCGTCTCGATAGTGGCGATCTCAATTACTTTGCGGTGAAATCAAGAGAACTGCTGGATGAAGCTGGTTTTACAGATGCCAAGATTACGGTATCCAGCTCACTGGATGAATATAAAATCAGAGAGCTCGAAATGCAAGGTGCACCTATAGATTCATACGGTGTTGGTGAGAGAATGATGACCTCATCCTCTGAGCCTGTTTATGGTGGAGTCTACAAGCTTGTCGCTGTGGAGAAAGATGGAATTATCGAACCCCGCATCAAATTATCAGAGGACATAATCAAAGTGACCAACCCTGGATTAAAGGATGTTTGGAGATTTTATGACAACAATACAGGCAAAGCTTTTTCTGATTTGTTGACTTTTAAAGGGGAAAGCGTAGGTCAAACTTATGTGCTTTTTGATGAGGCGATGCCATCAAAGAAAAAGACCGCCAAGAATTTTACTGCAAGAAAACTTCAAGAGCTCATTATTGAGAAGGGAAAAGTTGTCTATAAATTTCCCACACTTGATGAAATCAGACAATACTGTCAAAGTGAAATCAATAAATTATGGGATGGTCTCTTGAGATTTGAGACACCTGACCAGTACTATGTCAACTTGTCATTCGATCTTTGGAATGAAAAAAGATCACAGATAGAAGAGAACTACACAAAGCTTGAATCGTCATCAAATTAGGAGGGATTATGTTTAAGAAAAAGGTAAAAAAAGAAATTCCCACACTTGAGATTCAGACAGATGATACAAATAACTTAGTTGAATCACGTTCACAGGCAGAAGAAATTGAATACTTATCTAAGATCAATAGTCTACTTAAGTTTGTCACTGAACTCGACTATATCAAGGATATGTTGATTGGAGTCAACAAACAGGCCAGTATGATTGAGAATGTTGCATCTGGAAGTGAAGAGATGACAGCATCTATAGAGGACATCTCACATTTTGTTCAGGATTCCTCAGAGAAGGCAGGGAATTCCATTAAAGTTGCCAATCATTCTCTCAAAGATATCGATCAAGCTTTTGAAGAAATTGTTTATAGTTTTGAAGAATCGAAAAAAGTACAAGCAACGATGGTCAATGTTAAAGAGGAAGCAGAAAAAATAAATCAGATGGTAACGATCATCAAAGGCGTTGCTGACCAAACCAATCTATTGGCACTCAATGCTTCCATAGAGGCAGCAAGAGCAGGTGAACATGGAAGAGGTTTTGCGGTTGTAGCGGATGAAATAAAAAAACTGGCTGAAAACACAAAGCAGCAAGTTGAGTATATCAGAGCCACTGTTGATCGGTTGACACTTGAAATCGGAAGTACAAGTAAGGCTCTTGAGGATTCGAATACTTCTTTTCAAAAGGGTAAGGAACACCTCACTGAGGCTGTTGGTGCATTGGATGCTTTACAAACCGATCTCAATCACATCAATGGTACTTTTGTGGAAATCAGCGCCAATATTCAGGAACAAACTGCCGCTTCTGAAGAAATGTCCAGTGCAGTCACTGTGATCAATGAGGAGACCAAATCGCTGCATAAGGAAACAGAAAAGACAGGAAGAGCAATAAACTCCATATCAACCATGATCAACGATATACGTATGGAACTGATCAAAAAAGGCTATGATCTGGACATCAACACACAAATAGATGTCTGCATGACGGATCATCTGGTTTGGAGATGGCGTGTATATAATATGATCTTGGGGTATGAGACATTATCCGAACAAGAAGTCGGAACCCACCATACTTGCCGTTTGGGGAAATGGTGCGATAACACGCATTTTGATGATCCTGGAATGTGTGATACCATCAAGCAAATGGAAAAACCACATGAAGAGTTGCACGATTATGCAAAAAAAGCAATTCGTGCCTATAATAATGGGAACACTGAGCTTGCCGAAAAGATTTTAATTGATATCGATCATTCTTCCGGAAGGGTTATAGAGAATCTCAAGAAAATGAAAAAAATCAATAGGAAAAATGGTAAATGATCATATGAAGAGAATTGATGAAAGAAAGACAATGTTTGCTCGAATGAATTATAAAGTTGGTTCTCGCGAGTACGATGATTATTATAAAAACAATATGGAACAAAAAAATAAGGATGATGAACTCAGAGAACTGCCCAATATTGGAGGAGAAGGAACAGCTACTTACCATCCTGTTCATTCACCACTCGCAGATGCGGGGTTTGGATTTTTAGCTGATATAAAGCATCTCGCAAGTGGATCTGTCAATCCCAAAAAAACCATAATTGATCCGGTTGAAGCCACTGAAAAACTTAAAAAGTTTGCCAGATATTTCGGTGCGTCTCTGGTCGGAATTACAGAAATGAAAGAAGATCATTATTATAGCCATCGCGGGCGACAACCAGAAAACTATGGTGAACCAGTGAATGAATTTCATAAATTTGGACTTGTGTTTGCTGTGGAAATGGACAAGGAGATGATCAACCGAGCTCCGCAGATGGAAGAGATGATTGAAGTCACAAAAGGGTATGTAAGTGCAGCAATCATTGGCATGTGGCTGAGTTATTACATTAGAGAACTCGGGTATGATGCCAGAAACCATATGGATGGTAATTACCTTGTGGTTGCACCGCTTGTGGCACAAGATGCCGGATTAGGCGAGATTGGCAGAACCGGTATTTTGATCACAAAGCCTTTTGGATCGAGAGTTCGACTAGGAGTTGTCACAACAGACATGCCGCTCGTTGCCGATGAATTTTCTGGATTTGGAATTCCTGAATTTTGTGAGATCTGTGGGAAATGTGTAAAGACATGTCCTGGA
>JAIOSU010000076.1 GCA_021107455.1 Clostridiales bacterium
GCGATCTTCTGCGCATATAGCCTCCATAAAATTTCGATATTCGAAACACATTATCATTATAAACCATCCATTACAAAATACAAGGTACCAATTTGGACCTGTCCCCAATTGTTTTGACCTTGCATTTGACCTTGATCTCCTCCGGTGCTTGTACCGACACTTGACCTTAATCTTTTCCTGCTCTCCCTGCATTCCCTGCTTTCCTTGCACTTTCCTACTCACTATTGATAAAAATTCCAAAATTTTACATTTATCATTTGACTTATTGGAAAATTATGGTAACATTAACTTACACCCAATTCCCAAATATTAGGAGGTTATCATGAATCAAGTCAGTTTGGTAGGAAGACTCACACTCAGTCCGGAATTAAGAACATTCCAGGACGGCAACTGTGTCACTAAGTTCAACATCGCCATCGATCGTTATCTGGCAACAGCACAAAAGGAAGAAAAGAAAAGCGAAGGCAAAGCGACGGCGGATTTCCCGAGGGTCATCGTTTGGGGCAAGCAAGCCGAAAATTGTTGCAAGTATCTTAAGAAAGGAGCGATGGTGAGCATCGTCGGAAGGGTAGCCACATCAACTTTTGAAAATGCAGATGGGGACAATGTCTACCTCACTGAAATCGTCGCAGACCGCGTCCAATTCCTTGAACCACCAGGATCTGAAAAAAGGAAGTCACAAGACCAAGAGCCAATATTTAGTTAACAAAATGAAATAATCAGGGACTTTAGACCCAACTTGAATAATTTGACTGGCGTTTTTGTTGATTACGTAATATAATACAATTTAATGAATAATAGAGATTAGGTGAACTGATGACGAAATTAGAAGTTTCAAAGCTTGAAACCGGTATGATTCTCTTCGAGGACGTTTATGATGAAGATGGCATTTTGCTCATTGGTGCTCATACAACACTTCATGGAATGCATATTGATTTCTTGACTCGTAAGTTGGTAGATTACGTATATATCAAAGACACAGTTAACGAAGACGCAGCGGTTTATGAATCGCGTCCCGCACAAATAGAAGCAGCAGGTCAACTTGCAGTAGAGGAAAAGTACAAAAAGACAGTAGAAAAATTCAAAGAGATCTATAAGAATTATAAACTTGGCCGTGTGCCGGTATTCGAAGTGCTTGATGACACGGTGGAACCGCTTTTTGAGTCTGTCATGAACGATGACAGCTTTGCTAGACGCATATGGCAAATCCATGCTTATGATGATTATACCTTTGACCATTCCGTTCGTGTTTCCATGATTTCTGGACTACTTGCAAAATGGTGCGGACTTGATATCACCATGATCAAAGAGGCCACAATGGCCGGACTCATGCACGATGTCGGCAAATGCAACATCCCGGATGAAATTCTCAACAAGCCGGGTGACTTGACCGCCGAAGAATTCAAAGTAATGAAGACGCATTCCATCTTAGGATATATACTGGTCAAAGATATCCCGAAGTTGTCAAACAATGTTCAAATGGCTGTTCTTCAACATCATGAGCGAGTAGATGGCTCCGGTTATCCACATGGACTCATGGGCAAGGACATCAATTACCTTGCCAAAATTGTAGCGGTCGCTGATGTGTATTGTGCAATGACACAAGATCGTGTTTATAAAAAAGGTGTAAACTCATTCGAAGCCATGTCGTATATCATAAACAAATGCCATGACACACTGGATTTTGCAATATCCAAGACGTTTTTAGGCAATGTAGCATACTTTTACATCGGTCACAAAGTGACTCTGACGAATGGCCAATCGGGCGAAATCATAATGACTTATAAAGATGATCCATCAAGACCAATGCTTCGCATCGGCGAAGAATACATCGACATGAGAAGACACTTGTCGCTAGAAATTGAAACAGTTTGGGACGAATAAGTCCATAATCAGCCAGGGTGCATTAATGTACCCTGTTTTTTTACGTATTTCTTGCACGGCGAGCACAAAATTTGATATGATAAAGAGCGAGAGTAAACATTTAAGAGGTGGCCTATGAACAAAACGAATTACAACAATGAGAGCATTACATCTTTAAAAGGTGCGGATCGTGTCCGTAAAAGACCTTCAGTCATATTTGGCTCCGATGGTCTCGAAGGATGTCAGCATTCTTTTTTTGAGATACTGTCCAATTCAATCGATGAAGCGCGCGAGGGCTATGGTAAAGAAATCGTCGTCATCAGACATTCGGATTGGTCTGTAACGGTAATCGACCAAGCGAGAGGCATACCTGTTGACTATAACCCGAAAGAAGAAAAATACAACTGGGAGCTTGTTTTTACAGAGATGTACGCAGGCGGCAAATACAACAACAATGATTCGGACGTATATGAGTACAGTTTGGGACTCAACGGCCTTGGCCTTTGTGCGACGCAATACAGCTCCGAGTACATGGACGTTGTCATCAACAGAGACGGATTTGAATACACACTGAAATTCCAAAAAGGCAATATCGCAGAAGACGGATTTCAAAAGGTACCTGTCAAAACCAAGAAGACAGGATCAAAGATCAAGTGGCGCCCTGACCTCGACGTATTTAAGGAAATTGAGATTCCACTGGATTATTACCAGGACGTCATCAAAAAGCAATCCATCGTCAACCCGGGGATTCGCTTTATCCTAAAAGATGAGGCATCTGATCTCGCTTTTGAGTACCTGTACGAAAATGGCATCAAGGATTATATCAAAGAATATGTCGATGAAAACAACTTCACTGACGTCATCTATTTTGAAGAACAAGGCGTCGGACGTGACCGTGAGGACATGAAGGACTACAAAGTCAAGACTCAGGTGGCGTTCACATTCAGCAACACCGTTCAGCTACTTGAATATTTCCATAACTCGAGTTACCTCGAGCATGGTGGATCGCCGGATCGTGCCATTAAAAATGCATTGATTTATGAAATTGATAAATTGATCAAGCAAATGAACAAATACACCAAAAATGAAAAGAAGATTTCTTTTGTGGACATCCAGGACAGCTTGGTGCTCGTGACCAACAGTTTTTCAACAATCACAAGCTATGAGAATCAGACAAAGAAATCCATTACCAATAAATTCGTTCAGGACTTCATGACAGAAGTCATCAAAAGAAACCTTGAGATCTATTTTATAGAAAACAAGGAGCAGGCGGAACGCATCGTCGATCAAGTGCTGATCAACAAACGCTCCAGAGAAAAAGCAGAAACGACCAGACTCAATCTGAAGAAAACACTCGGCAGCAAAATGGACGTGACTAACCGAGTAAAAAAATTCGTGGATTGTAGAATCAAGGAACCATCACAAAGAGAAGTCTACATCCTGGAAGGTGACTCGGCACTCGGTGCCTGTAAGCTCGCTAGAGATAGTGCGTTCCAAGCGCTCATGCCCATCAGAGGAAAGATACTCAATTGTCTCAAAGCGGATTACGATAAAATATTCCAATCGGAAATCATCATCGACTTGATCAAGGTACTTGGGTGCGGGGTGGAAATCAAATCGCGCCACAACAAAGACCTCGACACTTTCAACTTTGATAATTTGAAATGGGACAAAGTCATCATCTGTACAGACGCCGACGTCGATGGTTTCCACATCAGAACAATGTTATTGACCATGATCTATAGATTGATTCCGACGTTGATTGACGAAGGAAAGGTGTTCATTGCTGAATCTCCACTCTTCGAGATTACAACAGGTGATGGAAAGACATTCTTTGCATATGACGAAAAAGAGAAGAACGATTTTCTGAAGAAAACCACGAAAAAAGTCAATATTCAACGATCAAAAGGACTTGGTGAGAATGATCCGGATATGATGTGGCACACCACCATGTGTCCTGAAACCAGACGACTTATCAGAGTGACGACTGACAACATCTTTGAGACGCAAAAAATGTTTGAAGTCCTCCTCGGAGACGATTTGATCGGCAGAAAAGAATTTATCGAAGACAACGGCGAGTTATATCTCGAAATGTTGGATTTGAGCTAATAAGGAGTATTACCAGATGAAACAACCCAGCATGCAAGATCATCCATACGTGGATCAGAGAATTGTAGAGACACTTGAAAAGAACTTTATGCCTTATGCGATGAGTGTAATTGTTTCCCGTGCTATTCCTGAAATAGATGGCTTCAAGCCGGCACACAGGAAAATTCTGTACACCATGTATAAAATGAAACTTTTGAAAGGCAATAAAACCAAATCCGCAAATGTCGTCGGACAGACCATGAAGCTCAATCCCCATGGCGATCAGGCGATTTATGCGACGCTCGTGCGTTTAACCCGTGGCAATGATGCACTCCTTTTGCCATTCATTGACTCCAAAGGTAACTTCGGTAAAGTTACTTCAAGGGACATGAAATTCGCTGCAGCCAGATACACAGAAGTCAAACTGGATGCCGTTTGTGAAGAATTGTTCCTCGATATTGACAAAAATACAGTAGAGTTTGTGGATAACTACGACGGTTCCATGAAAGAGCCCACATTACTTCCAACAACTTTCCCCAATATACTCGCGAACCCCAACAAAGGGATTGCTGTCGGTATGGCCAGCAACTTCCCGAGTTTTAATCTAAAGGAACTCTGCGAAGCAACAATCGCATATACCCAGGACCCAGATGTGGATCTCATTAAAATTATGCCAGCTCCTGATTTTCCAACTGCTGGTGAATTGGTTTACAGTCAGAGCGAAATGCGCAAGATTTATGAAAATGGCGTAGGCTCTTTCAAGATGCGTGGTAAGATTGAGTACCTCAAACGCGAGAACATGCTTGAAATCACAGAGATTCCATATACTACTACAGTTGAGCAGATCATTGACAAAATCATCGAGATGATCAAAGCCGGTAGAATCAAAGAAATCAATGACGTTCGTGACGAGACGGACCTCAAAGGTCTGAAAATTGCCATAGATTTAAAGCGTGGTACGGATCCGGATAAATTGATTGCAAAACTTTTCAAATTCACAACGCTTGAAGACAGCTTCCCGTGCAACATGAACCTGCTCATCAACGGCAGACCAAAAGTGCTCGGAGTCAAAGCGATCATCAACGAATGGCTCATTTTCAGAAGACTCTGTATCAAGCGTGGTGCGGAGTTCGACATAGAACGTTTGAAAGAAAGACTTCATTTGCTATACGGTCTCAGAAAAGTGCTGCTCGACATTGATCTTGCCATCAAGATCATCGGTGAAACGAAAACGGACAAGATGGTACTTCCCAACTTAATGGTAGCCTTTGAAATTGATGAGCCTCAAGCCAATTTCGTAGCGGACATCAAACTGAGAAACCTGAACCAAGAGTACATTCTTTCACGAGTCGATGATATTGAATCCCTTGAAAAGGAATTGAAAAGACTCGAAGAACTGATCGCAAGCGACAAAAAAATCGACAAAGTCATCGTCAAAGACTTGAATAGAATCATCAAGCAATATGGTAAACCGAGACGATCTACATTGGTCTCACCTGAGGACATCATCACACATGATGCCGAGGAGCAAATCGAAGACTACAACCTTAAGATCTTCTTCACGGCACACAACTACTTCAAGAAAGTGTCTTTGGTTTCATGGCGTTCTAGTGGAGATCATAAAATAAAGGAAGAAGATGAGATCCTCCAGGAACTTGATGGTACGAACAAGGACGAAATCCTATTCTTCACCAATCAAAACAATGTATATAAGATGAAGATGCATGAAATCGATGATCACAAGGTCAGCAGTCTTGGTGTCTATCTTCCGAACATATTGGAACTCGATGATAAAGAAGAAGTTCTTTATTGCGTGCTCACAGGCGATTTCAAAGGTCATATGTTGTTCGGCTTTGAAAATGGTAAAGTGGCTCGTGTTCCTCTTGAATCCTATAAGACGAAGACGAATCGCAAGAAACTCATCAAAGCATACTCAGATGAAGCGAAACTCATCCGAATGGAGTTTTGCCTGGAAGATGAAGATCTCACCATGATCCGCGAGGATGAAAAGGGAGAGGTCAGAGCAATCATCTTCAAGTCGGGCCTAGTCACTGAAAAAATCACCAAGAACACCAAAGGCATACAAGTCTTCAGAATGAAAAAGCGCAGCTTGATCTCAGGATTCTTCAAAACGGAGAGACATCCATTCGAAAACCTTGATAGGTATAGAATCAGTGATGTTCCTAAATCTGGCGAAGCACTGGATCCATTTGAGAAGATGACATTCAATAAATGGAACAAGTGATTGCTCTGATTGTTGTTTAAGTTTGCTATTATTGGGCATATAAAAAAGGGATGAAGCACTTTAGAGGAGGTAAGCTTATGAATGTGAGGACTAAAAGGTGTTTAAAGGTATTGTCAGTTCTGGTTACTGTGGCTCTGATCGCCAAAGCGAGTTATGAACTCAAATGGTGTGACTTGCTGTGGGGAATTTTCAGACTGGAGACACATCCTGAGAAAGTTCAAAGCGTATCACTAAAGTCTTTAGCGTTTGTAACACTCGCTCGCCATGAGATTGCTTTTCTTCATGTCATGAGTGAACGAGGATGGTTGTTCGTGAAGCATTACGGACGAGGTATGATATTTGAAAAAGAGGGTTATGAGATCTTGATTACCAAAAGAGACTTCTTTAATAGATATTCTTTCTATGAAGTAACGACTCGCGAGATCTTTGAAGCCATATAAACAGTATGGATGATCCACATGATCTTAGCATAAACTGTAAAAGTTTTAGGCCGAAGGTGGCTGCACCTTCGGCTTTTTGATTGAAATATCAACGATTGATAGAAATCTGAATATTTAGAATAGATATTCTTTTATCAACATAAAAAAAAACCTCGAAAACGTCTTGACACTAGATTTCCGAGATGTTATTATTATCAAGTCGCTTCACGGCGGCAAACAAAAGCATCATAAAAATAGCAAGTCGAATTTGTTGGAAATGTATTGACAATGAATAAACGGTTTGATATAATGATGAAGCTGTCACCGTTGGTAACACTACGGTATAGCGAATTATAGAACCTTGAAAATTGAACAGCTTAAATGAAAAAACCAAACGCAATTCATTCGGTGAGTAATCACCGGATAGAAAAGTGATAACGGGTTTCGAAAGAAACCAAAAGAACTAAGTTAGCAACATAATGAGTCAAAAACTTTAAATTAAGAGTTTGATCCTGGCTCAGGATGAACGCTGGCGGCGTGCCTAACACATGCAAGTCGAGCGAGAATTGATGGAATGAGGACTTCGGTCCAAGTGAAGTCGAGGAAAGCGGCGGACGGGTGAGTAACGCGTGGGTAACCTGCCCCATACAATGGGATAGCCACTGGAAACGGTGATTAATACCATATGATGCTTTATAATCGCATGATTTAAAAGCTAAAGATTTATCGGTATGGGATGGACCCGCGTCTGATTAGCTAGTTGGTGAGGTAACGGCTCACCAAGGCGACGATCAGTAGCCGACCTGAGAGGGTGATCGGCCACACTGGAACTGAGACACGGTCCAGACTCCTACGGGAGGCAGCAGTGGGGA
>JAIOSU010000195.1 GCA_021107455.1 Clostridiales bacterium
ATGTTGATACAACTACTAGTGCATCTCAAAGTGATGACGACTCAGTCAATGGTCAACAAGGCCCACGCATCACACCAGAAGCAGCAAGAGCAAGCGCTCTTAAAAGTGTCAATGGAACCATCCTAAAAATGGAAGAAGAAGATTACGAATTTGAGTTTGAAATCAGGTTGGAAGGCACTTTATATAAAGTCAAAGTCCATGCTTACACTGGATTGGTCACTAAAGTTGAAATGGATGACGATGATGATGACTCAGATGACGACGATGACGAAACTGATACAGATACCGGCGCTACTCCAATCGGTGATGACTCCGATGATGACTGGGATGATGACGATGATGAATCTGATGACGATGACGACTCTGATGACGACAGTGATGATCAAGGCACACGCATCACACTTGAAGCTGCAAAAACATTCGCATTGAATCTTGTCAAAGGAACAATCGTAAAAACAGAACAAGAAGACGATAAATATGAATTTGAAATCGAACTTGAAGGTACAACATATCAAATCGAAGTCCACGCATACACTGGAGAAATCATAAAAGTTGAAATGGAAGAATCTGAAGAAGATGATGATGATTCAGACGACGATTCTGATGAAGACGACGACTCCGATGATTCAGAGGATGACGAAGACGATGATTGATGATTTTTCGCGAAGCGAAAATATCACGCGAACGTAGCATTTGGAACAAATTCAATTTTCTCGCGTAGCGAAAAATTGGGCGTAGGTATGGTTCTCGCGAAGCGAAACTATACTAGCCTAAAGTAACTATGTTCAAACCGTTAAAGGTTACTCAAACCATATTAGCTATCTGCACCTATGTTCCAACTCTCAATAAGCTCACCCGAACTAAAATAATAATAGATCAAAAAGCGCCTCAATCAATAAACGAATGGCGCCAATCCTATCCTCTTAGCCTGCACCCCCCATAGTGCAGGCTTTTCTTGCTTTTGACTTCATCTCCACCAAAACAATAAAAAAGCCGTATGAGCATTAAACCCACACGACCTAAAACATGTACATGATTAATAGCTTATCTATGTTGATCCACCAAAATCGGATTGCCATCAGGATCATTAATCACAAAACTACCAGGACCTTCTGTATTCTCTTCAACTTCAGTCTCAAACTTGATGCCCCTTTCTTTCAATTCTGCTTGAAGAACTCGTATATCCTTAAATGATTCCAAATTCTCAGCTTTATCATTCCAGCCGGGGTTGAAAGTCAACATGTTTTTTTCAAACATGCCTTGAAATAAACCGATAGTGACGTCACCATTTTGCATGATGATCCAACTGTCATCTAGAACTCCGGCAAAACTCTTGAAACCTAGTTTTTCATAGAATTCCTTTGACACATTAATATCTTTAACAGTCAAACTTAAGGAAAATGCTCCGATACTCATATTAAACTCCCTTCAATTCACTAGACCTTCGCTTCAGCAAAAGTCTTAAACGTATTCATATCTTTCGTCGTCTGCTTGACAAACATCCCTTGCATCAAACTAAATATCTTCATCATTCCGGAAAACTTAAATTCATGTTCTGCAATCCACAATGTTTTTTCGCCTTTGTCGATAAAACTATTTCTTGCCCAGTTCTTTACATTCTTTGCCTCATATAAAAAATCGAAGCGGTCAGGCAATTCCTTAAGAATAATCGTTTCGATAATTTCAGAAGGTTTGCCCTTTGTCACATAAGTCAACTTGCTTTTAGAACCCACCTCGCCCGGCTGACCTTCAAGAACTTCGAGGGACTGGAATCCAGGTTGCCACTTCTTCATGAACTCCACATCTTGAAACAGAACCAACATTTCATCTCTAGGCTTGTTGATTTCAAGTTCAATTTTGTATTTCATTGTTTACCTCCTATAATTTTTTGCGAAGCGAAAAATTAGGCGTAGGTATGGTTCTCGCGAAGCGAAACTATACTAGCTTAAAGTAACTATGTTCAGACCGTACAAGGTAGTTCTCGCGAATCGATACTATACTAGCCTATTTATATATTCATGTTTACCCACCTCAAATAGAAACATTTCAAAATAATGTGATAACGATAAACATTGACGAACTATCAATTGATAGTTATAATTAAATTGTAGGAGGGGTGGTATGAGCAAAAGCACAAAAGTTATATCTTCAAAAGAAGATGTTGAAGCATTTCTTCATGATCTTATTAGTGTATTGAATAGTACGGATTTCAATTTAGATACAGATTTAGACATTCTACCAAAGAAGAAAGCGGAATCACCAATAGATCCTTATACAACAGCAAATACGATGTTGAAATTAGATTTTGATAGAAAAGATGTGTGGCATCAATTGATTTCACTAGATATATCCGAGTACTTAGAAACCTTTATTGACGATAAAGACCCATCGTGGCCGCCGTTTTTTGCATTTGCGAAATCAATAAAAAATAGAGATGTTTATATAAAAGCGAAAATTAGGGATCGTCTAAATGGAAAGGTATTTTGCGTATCCTTCCACTTTGCAAGACATCCATTCCCAGACACTTTACCATACGCATAATCTGGAACATGGAAAAGGAGGGTTTGAAATGAAAGACAAATTAATTGAAAGTATTGAGATGAATTGCCCAGTATGTGGGGGTATTCACATGGTAGAAAAAAGACTTCGTGAGACACAATCTCTTTTTAAAGGAGAAGTTGTCGATTATGAAGAAGTCTATTTCCTTTGTGATAAAGCCGATGACGAGGAGAATGAGTTTGTACCAGCAAAGGTAATGGATTTCAATCTATTGAAAGTTCGAGATGCATATAGAACAATTAAAGGATTGTTAACATCAAATGAAATAGCCGAGATTAGATTGTACTATGGTTTAACTCAAAGTGAATTTGCGGCCTTATTAGGTTGGGGAGAAGTAACTGTAACACGATATGAAAGCAAAACAATACAAGATGAAACTTACGATAGCTTAATGAGAATGGTTCGTGAAAACAGTATGTTAGCACTTGAATACCTCGATAAGCATAAAGATCGATTTACAGATAAACGATACAGTGAAATTCGACTAAGTGTCAAAAAGAGATTAGATTTAAGCAGTCACATGTATTTAAAGATGCAGGAGATAAAAAGTTTGTACACTAAGTTTGAAGAAGAAAGTGACTACAATGGCTTCAAAATCTTAGACGTTGATAAATTGACAACGGTTATAGGGTATTTTGCTAATGAGGTGAATCATCTCTATAAAGTTAAAATGATGAAGTTATTGTGGTATACAGACGCGATTTATTATAGACGACATGGTCAGTCGATGACCGGGCTTGTATATGAGCATATGACCTATGGGGCTTTGCCAATTGGGTTTAACGAAATTCTTAGTGTTCCCACAATTCATGTCGTAGAAGAGATGATGTATGAAGATATCGGGTACAAAATAGTTCCGACGAGTAAAGTTGATAAAAATGTATTTTCAAGGGATGAGTTAAGCGTTCTTGAGTTAGTTGTAGACAAGTTCAAAGAATACCGTTCAAAACAAATTGTGGACTACATGCATGAAGAGAAGGCATACCTTGAAACTCAGGATCATGAGTTGATTCCTTTTACTTTAGCAAGCGAGTTAAATGAACTTAGCTAACGCACAAGCCTGATACTAAATCGATACTAATTCACTCATAAACCATCAAAAACAACAAAAAATACATGCCCATCAAAAATCATCAGCACAAAGAGGGAATAAGAAAGGTTACTTTTAAAATGATTATTTTAGAACAAGGTTCTGTTGCAAAAATAACCCATAAGTAAAAAATGAACCGTACAAATCAAATTGATTTGCTACGGTTCATTTTTATTGTATATCAGTCTCACCTATACTCAATTTTCAATTATCCCTAGCAGTCACCTGTCTCGAAGCAGTAGAAACCTGAGGCTTAGCCACCTGTATTTCCTTAATCACTTGAGTAGCATGACCCATCGGACAGACCACACACCAGCTTCTCGGCTTGTACGTGATGCCCATGAGGATACCGACGATAAACGAGATCCCCATAAATCTATAAAATGCACTGGCAAGCTTCGTAAAATCACCACCAGAGTGGAAAATGGCAAAAGTAAAAACAGTTCCCATAAGCATCAATAGTCCATTCTTAAACTGCCTCGTGCCCATGAATTTCGGAAGGGCATACCCTAAACTGATCTTAGCCAGAAACTTACCGAGAAACGAGCCTCTCGGACAATATTTGATGCAATGGACTTTCCCTTCGCCGCGCAGTGCGTGCAAGATTGGCGTGCCCATGCAGACAATTCCTAAAATGCCAAAACGTATATCAAAAGCACCTAGAATAAAAAATGTTATGATGATGATCCACGACCATCTGATAGGATAGTTTTTCATGATGTCCTCCATTGTTGTAGTTATTACCCCCATACCCAGGGGATATAATAACATGTAAAAACCACCAGAGTCAAGCAATGTGAACACAACTTAAATGTTTGAAATTTTCGTACAATTCCCAGTTTTGGAAAGGACAATTCCTTCCAGTGTCGAATAGTTATAATATGGCCTTGCATAAATACATATAGACACAGGAGTAGACCCATGTCAGCAATAACCCTCTCAAAGCTCAGCTTCACATATGGTACATATTACAAACCCGTTTTCAAAGACGTCACCGCCACCATTGACACCGATTGGAAGCTCGGACTCATTGGAAGGAATGGTAGAGGAAAGACCACACTACTGAAACTGATCCACGGCTCGCTTTCACCTGATAGCGGCGAAATCACCAAATCAGTGAAGACGGAGATCTTCCCATACGATTACAACTGCGCATACACAAACACCCTGGACATCCTGAAAGAGAATATCGGTGGCTTCAGGTCCATGGAGAGCACCATGACGACACTTCTATCGAGTGAAGACGAGAAATCCATGATGGAATACGCTCGCATTCAGGCGGAGTATGAAGCACTTGGCGGCTATACCGTGGAAACCGACATACATAAGGAAATTGCAATGCTGGGGCTGGATGCCTCATTACTTAAGCGCGACTTCGACACACTATCGGGAGGAGAGCAGACCAAACTGCTGATCCTCGCCTTGTTCTTGCGTCCCAACCATTTCATATTGCTCGATGAACCCACCAACCATCTCGACATCGAAGGCAAAAGAATCCTTGCGGAATACCTCGCAAAGAAGAAAGGCTTCATCGTCATCACGCACGACCGGAAGTTTCTCGATACCACTGTGAACCATATCATAGCCATCAATAAGTCCAACATTACCATAGAAAAAGGCAACTACACCTCATGGCATCACAACAAGACCCTCTATGAGGCATTTGAACTGCGCACCAAAACCAATCTCGAGAAAGAAACCGAAAAACTCGAAGACTCCTCGAAAGACAAACGCCATTGGTCGGGGAAAATCGAAGGCGCCAAGAATCCATACAAAACGCACAACAGAGGAACCGGTGCAAGATCCGCCAGACTCATGAAAAGCGCCAAAATGCTCGAACGCCGAATGGAAAAGCATCTTGAAGCCAAACGAAGACTGCTTCAAAATTATGAAACGGTACAGGATTTCGACATTGACCAGGATGATGTGGATGCCCAAAACCTGATCACACTGAAAAACATCTCCTTCGGGTATGACAAAAAGATGATCCTCAGTGACATCAATATGAAAATCAACAAAGGCGATGCCATCTGGTTGAAGGGTAAAAACGGCTCGGGCAAAACGACGCTAATCAAAATCATCACTGGAGAAATTCAGAATTTCAAAGGGGAACGCACCGTTACAGATGATCTGATTCTTGCAGAAAGCAAACAATTGCCAATTTGGCAATTTGGACAAATAAAGGAACACTTGAATGAAAGCGACATCGACGCAGACCGGTTCAAAGAACTGCTAAAACGCTTCGATCTACCCGATGAACTGTATGAACGTCCTATAGAATCCTTCAGCAGTGGTGAACAAAAGAAGATCGACATCGCAAGGGCATTGTCCACCAAGAACCATTTACTCATACTGGATGAACCCCTCAATTACATGGACATCCAGTTTAGAGGTCAGCTCGAAAAGGCAATGATTGATTACAAACCCACTGTGGTTTTCGTTGAACATGATGAATGGTTCGGGGAGGCTGTGGGGAGTAAGGTGTTTGAAATTTAGGAGATGAATTGTCACCCGATGACTTCAGTTTTATAAGGACCACTGTATCAAAATTCACTTCAAGGGAAAGTTATGCAAAGAGAACTTTGAGGGTTGTGGTAAAATTGAGAGGAATGGAAGAATTGGGAAAGATGGAAATTGCATGTTAACTTATTTTAGAGGAGGACAACATGTTACTAAAGTCAATTAAGCAGAACATAATGAGCATCGGAAAAAGTATTGATGGTCCCACATTTATCAAACCATTTGAAGGCAGAACTGAAGTGATAGAAAAACTGGAACAAATGGCTGAGCTCATCAAAGAAGAAAATATTCTTGAGAGTATCAAGTACGAATTGTACGCCATAAAATCAGGTGATTTTGGCGAAAAAAATGTGGAATTTGAACTCAAAAATAGCTATATTCCAATGCTATGTTTGCACAATGTCTACTTAGAACACAATGGACTAACCGCTCAGATGGACTATGTGATCATAACAAGCAAGTTCATATGTATTCTCGAGACAAAACTATTGAACGGCAATATAGAAGTCAACAATAAAGGAGACTTTACTCGAACCATTAAAAATTGCGCGGGTAAGACGGTAAGGAAAGAAGGCATGTAGAGTCCAATCACACAAAACCAAAGACATGTAGATTTACTGAAGAGATTTCTAATGGACAAAAGTTTGATCAAAAATACTCCAATACTATCACTTGTTGTATTAGCCAATCCTAAGACAATTGTTTTCGACAAGTATGCTACAAAAGATGTTAAAAACAAAATCATAAGAGCGGACCAACTCAAAGTGACTATCGAGAAATGGATTAAAAATCACAATGAAGTCAATTTGGCAGTCTTGACCATGCAAGATATTGCCAATGAATTGATAGCACATTCGATTGAAAGACCTGATCCAATAATTGCAAAGTATGAAATGTATTTGCCTAAAGAAAAACCTGTTCAACCTATAGCGGAGCCAAAAGCTGAACCTACTACTCCACCAATCTCTACGCCAGTCCCTGCATCAAACTCTACAACTGGACATGCACCACCAGTTACCTCCAGCAATATCAAGCTCTATAATGCACTCAAACAGTACAGATATAATACATCAAAAGCAGAGAATGTTAAGGCTTACGTTGTTTTCAACAATGCACAAATGGAAGAAATTATCGAAAAATTACCTCGAAGTAATGATCAACTCTTAAAGATCAGCGGATTTGGATCAGTTAAAGTTAAGAAATATGGAGATGGAATCATAAATCTAGTAAAGACTCATGGATAA
>JAIOSU010000071.1 GCA_021107455.1 Clostridiales bacterium
AATCGATTGATCCAAAAGTTCTCTGGAAATATTGGACATATGTAGAACTTCTTGTCTTGCCGCCTCAAGTGCCGCAACAGGCGAACTGAGAATACGATCATTAAGATGCCTTGGACCAGTTTCCAGAACAAGGTCTTCACCAGGTATAACTTTAATCACAAAATTCAGCACAGGTTTCATAAGCGGTATAAAAAGGAGCACATTTGCAACATTGAAAATAGTATGCGCATTGGCAACAACACGCGTTGCAGAATTCGATGTCAATGAAACAAAATCCAAGAATGGACGGAATAAAATCAGTACAACAATTGTTCCGAGAACTTTCACCAGAAAAATGGCGAGCACGGACCGTCTTGCTGTAATATTGGTTCCAATGCTTGCTAGTGCAGCAGTTATAGTCGTTCCTATATTTGCTCCGAGCATCAATGCAATCGCAGCAGGGGCATTAATTGTGCCTTGTAGAGTCATCGCAATCACTACACCTGAGGTAGCACTACTGCTTTGTATTAGAGCTGTAAAAATAGTACCGATCAATACACCTAAAATAGGTGCGCTACTCACTGATACCATCAAATTATGAAAAAATTCATAGTCTCTTAGTGGATGCATTGCTTCGGACATAATTTCCAGACCAACAAATAAAATCGTAAAACCAAGTATACTTTGCCCAATAGACTTATATAGGCGTTTCTTGCCAAATAAATGTAATCCGACACCCACTCCAATAAGCGGATACACAATTAATGAAAAATCAAAGGAAATCAACTGGGCGGTAATTGTTGTTCCGATACTCGCACCAAGCATGGTCCCTAAAGCTTGAGAAAGTCCCATTAGCCCTGAGTTAGTAAAACCCACAACCATTACAGAAGTGGTACTGCTGCTTTGTACGACTATTGTCACTAGAATCCCTGTAAGAGTAGCCATATATGGATTGGAAGTCAACAGTTCAAGTATACGTCTTAATTTATTGCCTGCAGCCTTCTGCATCCCTGAAGCCATCATATTCATCCCAAACAAGAATAAGCCAAGGCCACCGATCAGACCAAATAAAATTGATATAAACACTTATTAATGTCCCCCAACTTGTGACATGCCATCTTTTTCTTCATTAAGTACAAAAGTCCTTCCAATTAATGCGAATATAATCAAAGCAATACCTGTAAACCATCCTCCTAGACTAAATAGTTGAGGACCATAAAGCGCAAAATAAATACCACCTAGAATCAATATCGCCGAAAGTATAGCGAACATGCGCATACCATATAGTGTAATGAATGGTAAGTAATGCGTTCCAACAATAATCATTGCCGCAGGATAAAACCACTCTGGCTTAAATAGAATAATCGCACCAACAAGCAGAAAGTTAAGAGGTACTGTGAAGGCAATCTGTGATCCAAGAGCCCAAAGTCCATTTTCCTTATTTACTTTTGCACTTCTTCCAATTAATTTGAGCGTCAATTGTGTCAACGGAAAGATGCCCATGCATCCAAAGAACAAGACTACCATCCCCAAATTTGGTGTGACCACAACACTTATTCCTGCTGAAATCAACCATATGATACCTGAAACCATTTGGCCGGCAAATCCTCCTAAAAACGCTGATCTCATCTCTTTCTGATCAATAGATATTCTTGTAACCACCTCAGTACTATCTACCATCCTCAAACTCCTTTCGCTCCCATATCAGTCACATATGGAACAATATGTATTAGTTTCAGTATAACATATTTGTTTGTCAGAAATTTCTGTTAATTGCAAAATTATTAACAAAATAAGTGCCCATTTCAGGTAATAATCACAATCAGATACGCAATCAAAGTAATCATCATATTCGTGTAACCATGAAGTAGTATTGGAACAAAAATATTTTTCGTCTTCACATAAGAATATGCGAACAACAACCCCGTAAACATTGTCAAGCAAAGTTGAATAGTATCATATCCGATAACTGTAAATGGTATTAAATTCACTTGGATGTGAGCCAGCGAAAAAATTGGAACAGATAATATGACTGCATGGCTCTTTTTCCAATATATTGATAGCAAACTTATGATCAATGCTCGGTTCAATACTTCCTCAGCCAATGCATCAAGCAATAGTACATCACGACCCAATTTTGCAAAGAACCAATCCAAACCCAATGGATAAAGATTTGAAAGATACTCATTAAAGCCATCTATGTATGTTTTAGCCAGCAGAAAAAAAGCTAAAGTCAGTATTGGCCAAATGATAAAAACCCATTTAAAAAGCTTCAACTTACTCAGAATGTCCTCAAAGTTAAAGCCCATTTTGTCGTTTCTTTTTCTGAATATCAAGGCAAATAAACCTAAAACGATAACAAATTGGACCATCCTATGACTCAGTGCACTGAAAAATGAATAGGCTGCACCACTTCCTACAAAATCATCCATTATTAGATTTGAAACGCTTTTAGCAAAACCATACGGTATTGTAAAAGCCAATATGACAGACAAAATCAATACAATTGCTTTTTTCATTTTACCACCACCGTTTTAAGAATATATTACCTATTAATCGTTTTATTGTCAAAAGTGTTTGATTACTAATTATTTCACTTATGTTACAAACCTATAATACCTATTGCAAGATAAAGAATTTAAGTTTAGAATTGATTTATAATGAAAAAAGGAGGTCATGAACATGCTAAATAGAAATCTTTCAAAAACAAACTCTATCGCAGTCGATATGTTTATGACCCACGGACTTTGCCTTTAAAACCAAGATGTAATTGGTCTTATTTTTGCGCACATACCATGGTCATAAACGATCATGGTTTTTTTGTGTTCAAAACAAGGAGAAAATTACATTTATGGATTATAACAAGAAAAAATTAAGTGTTGGTATAGTTGCCCATGTAGACGCAGGCAAAACAACAATTACAGAGCAATTTCTGTACAAAGCAGGCATCATCAAAAGTATTGGTCGCGTTGACACCGGCAACACAGTTACAGATGCTATGGAACTTGAAAAAGAACGAGGCATCACCATTAAAACATCAACCGTTTCACTGAACTGGAAAGGCACCACAATCAATCTTCTCGATACACCAGGTCACATGGATTTCATAGCAGAGGTCGAGCGTTCACTATCGGTACTCGATGGTGTCGTACTTGCCATTTCAGCCCGCGAGGGCGTGCAGCCGCAAACGAAAGTCCTGTTTAATGCGCTTAAACGAATGAACATCCCTGTCATCCTTTTCATCAACAAAGTAGACCGAATGGGCGTTAATCTGTCTAAAGTCTATTCTGACATAGAAAAATATCTGACCAAGGACTACTTTCCACTTGAAATCCTTGAAGATACCGGAACTCGTGAGGTCATAATAAAAAGCTTTGTCACCGATGAAGCATTAACCCAGTATAATTATGAAAAACTATCCATGCAATCCGATGCATTCATGGAAAAATATCTTGAAGAACCACCGGAGAATTTACACGCAGAATTTGACGATCATCTTCTAGCACTAGTACGAAATTCCAAGGCATTTCCGATTCTCCACGCCGTCGCACTTCACGGCATCGGAATGGACCCACTACTCGACGCGATTTCGTCCTGGTTTGAAATGTCACTCAGCAATGAACTCTATGCACGAGTCTATAAGGTCGATCGGGATGAAAAAGGTTTCAGACGCTGTTTTACAAGGCTCTTCGGTGGCGAAATCAAACTTAGAGAAACTTACCCACTCAGTGGCACTGATAGACAGGTAAAGATATTAAACCTGTCCTTGTTGAAAGGGGCAAAGCCTGTTCCGGTAGAAGTCGTCAGTGAAGGCGATATCGCCATTATTTACAGCGACCAGCTCAACATCGAAGACATAATCGGTTCACCTTCTGTAATCAGAGATGATTTCAGCATTTCCACCCCTACTTTGAAGGCAACCGTAGAAGCACCTGATCTCGCAATCAGAAAAGAAGTTCTAAATGCACTGACCATATTAACTGATGAGGATCCTTTCCTTGGATTTTCAATCCATCCGGAAACTGAAGAAATTGTTGTCACATTGTTTGGCCTCGTCCAAAAAGAAATTCTTGAAGCCACACTAAAGTATCGATTTGATATTGATACAGTCATCAAAAAGCCTGATATCATTTATCTTGAGACGCCAAGCAACGAAGCAGAGGCAGTACTACGAATGTACAAAGACCACTACCTACCCGCTACAGTCGGGCTGAAAATAAAGCCACTGCCTATTGGCAGTGGCGTCAGATACATCACAAATGTATCTTTTGGAGACCTTAAAAAGCCGTTCCAAAATGCTGTCGAAGAAGGGGTGGCTTTCGGACTAAAGTCCGGACCCCAGGGCAATGTGGTCACAGATCTTGAAGTAAGTTTTGTATACTCGGAGTTCAACAGTGTGGATAGCACCCCTTCGGATTACAGAAAAACAGCTGAGCAAGTTGTTATTATGGCACTCAAAAGTGCTGAAACTTCTTTACTCGAACCTATACTCGATTATGAAGTCAGTGTACCGGTTTATGCTGTTGGAAGGGTCATTGCTGATATGATCAAGATGAAAGGCAATGTCAGTACACCTGAAATTGAGGGAGAATTTGGTTTTCTTTATGGCGAAGTACCAGCCAGAACAAGTAATCTATACGCTGCTGAACTCGCTGATTATACTGAGGGAAAAGGTGAACTCAGCATGCGGTTCAGCGGTAAGCGAAGACCTCTATCACCATTGTAATGACTACGAAAATGGCATATAATCTAATTGGTGGCAATTAACTGATGATACACTGGAGAAACATATGAAAATAGGCCAATTTGCATCCAAACACAATACCAGTATCGATACAATCAGGCATTATATGTCTCTGGGACTGCTCATTCCAGAAAAGGACAATGCTCAGTATGACTTCGACGAGAACTGCTCTCATGATTTTCATGAGATCACTGAACTTAAAAAAATTGGATTCACTTTAAATGAAATCCAGCAGCTCATCTTGTATCGTAGAATCGGAAAACTGACGGAATATGATCAACGCATCACATATACTTCCTTTTTTGAGAAAAAAAATGAACAGATTGATCACGAAATCGAGAAACTCAATGATATGAAACTTAATTTGAATAGAGCGTTGCAAGAAATGAAAGTCAAACTAGATCAAGATAAAACTGTCAAAATCGAGACGATCGGTGTACACTTAAGTTCCCTAGAACTATTTGCCTGTCCAGTTTGTCACGAACCCTTTGAGATCACCGAAGGCAGTATTCAAAAAGACATATTAGTCAATGCTACTTTGACTTGCCCCTGTGATTACAAGCTTCAAATAATTGATGGTATAATCTATACCCCTGATGTGGCAAACGGTGAGAATCATAGTATTGAATCGACTGACCTAAGTCAATACAGCGAACACTATATCGATGAATATATCAACACCACACATATGGATTATCTTAAAAAACTTCATGCTGGGCTGAGTTGGTCTTTAAGACACGTTTCATCCGAGTCACTTGATGGTGTAGTAGCACTAGAACTCGGCAGCGGGCATGGTTATTTTATGAGGCATATGCTTGATCGCTTTCCGGAAAGCAGCACTTACATTGCTGTAGACCACGATCCTGTAAAAACCATGTGGTTAAAAAGAATCGTAGAACGAAGCCATCCAAAATGCAAAATCATCTTTTTGTGTTCAGATTTTGTCAGCATGCCTTTGAAAGAAGGTACTATTGATGTGCTTCTCGATATATCCGGTAGTAGCAACTTCGCATTTGATCATCCTGAATTTTTACTTGAATTTGTTGATCCATTGCTAAAAAGAAATGTGCTTTTGCATGGTTACTATATTTTGTTTGAAAACTTTGTTTCAAAGTCAAAAATACCACTCGCTCTTAGAGATGGATTCAAAATCAAGCAGATCAAATCACATTTAAAAGCATTAGATTATGTGTGTACAGACGACTTTCTCTCTGAACCAGTTAAAAAAGGCGGCCCGCTTGAAGATTATTTTGTCGAAGGTGAAAGTGTAAGAACATATTTGTATAGTGGCAAAAAAACGATTAAACCATTGGGTTAGCCCAATGGTTTTTATTATTTTGACTAAAATAATTAGAAATTTGATGAAAAAAAAGCTTGAACTTGCCTTGACCCAACGCTGTAAACTTATATTAGATCAAGGAGGCAAGCCATGAAAAAAGAAATCAGAAACATAAATTTGTTTACTTCAGGAAAAGCTGTATCTATATTGGGATCATCCATCTATTCTTTTGCAATCAGTCTTTACGTCCTTAAGATAACTGGATCGGCACTTAACTTTGCAACTACTCTGATGCTCAGTGTGGTTCCAATGGTAATCATCAGCCCTATAGCAGGTGTAATTGCAGATAAAGTGCCAAAAAAATGGTTGGTTGTTGGCATGGACCTGGCAAATGGACTACTGTTCACATTACTATATTTGTACTCTATCCATGTGACACTGAGTCTACCAATCATTTATGCCAGCACTGTACTACTCAATGTTTTTACGACTTTCTTCGGTATAGGAATGGAAGCTGCAAAGCCTTCACTCGTCACTTCAGAAAAACTTATCAAACTTAACTCACTCAGCAAACTCATCGATTCATCTGCAGCGATCCTCGGACCCGTCGTTGGTGGTATCGTTTTCGCACTTGTAGATATTCGTTTATTTATCTTGTTTAATGCATTCTCATTTGTATTTTCCGCCATCACTGAATGGTTTATTGATTACAATTTCAATTCTGATGATGCCGAAGAAACAGATGTAGCAGATGTAAAAACAAAGGGATTTACAAATGATTTAAAGGAAGGCTGGCAGTTCTTCTCAAGAAACAAATCCATTTTGGAACTCTTCTTCATATTCGTATCCCTCAATTTTTTACTAGGTTTTTCAGTGAATGTCCCTGCTCCATATATTATCAATCAAATGCTGAAAATGCCATCCAGCAGTTTCGGAATAATTAACGGCATGTTCCCTGTCGGTCTAATTCTTGGGACATTAACAGTTGAAATGGTCATGAAAAAAGTGGAATTCAGAAAACTATTGATCTCCATGAATGCATTTATTGCGATGCTAGCGGCATTGATTGGACTTCCAATCTTACTGAATATGAGCCAGTTCAGTAATCTGCTTTATTACTCGATCATCAATATTTTGATGGGTGTTGCAATTGCCTACGTGGACGTACCAATCATGACTATACTCCAAAATGAGGTTCCAAAGAAACTTTTAGGCAGAGTACTGAGTTTGATTATGAGCCTTGTTAAAGTGGTACTCCCTGTGGCACTGATCACATCAGGACTCCTGTTGGGTAAAATATCTGTGGT
>JAIOSU010000238.1 GCA_021107455.1 Clostridiales bacterium
ATTGATTCTAAAATCAAGGGAGGCGGATACTTTAATGTAGATGCCTCCTTGCAATTTATCGAATATGGTATTAGGTACAAAGACGTGACCGATACGTTTGCTTTCTGATTCCACGAAACAATAAAATCGATTCACTTGTCCGAGTTGATCGAAAATATCATTTTCAAAGCTTTGCACGCTTTGCTTCCCAGAAGTGCCAATTGCTCCTAAATGTGAACCTTTATGATTGGCGGCACCTTCAAGGTCAAGAACGGGATGTCCAAGTTTTTTGAGTGCCATGAGTATATGTGTCTTGCCTACGCCAGATAAACCGTTGACCACAATAAATGTGGGCAATTTTTCGGAATCTTGGAGAGCGTTCAGGACTTCCTGGCGATAACTCTTGTAACCGCCTTGCAACCAATAGACTGGCAGATCTATGCTTCTCATCAGAAGTGCGATGGAGCGGCTTCTGTAACCACCTCTTGCACAGTAAAAGACAATTTTTTTATCGGGATGCTCAGTCCTCAAATTTTCAACAGTTTCAAAAAACATCTGCAGTTTCGCAGAGCCATGCTGAAGACCGACTTTTTTTGCTTCCTCCACTGATGCATTCTTGTAGATCCAACCCACTTCATGGCGTTCGATGTCATTTAAAATGGGAAGGTTGATTGCGCCAATAATATGGCCTTTCTCAAATTCCGATTCACTTCTGACATCAATATATAATCTGTTTCGATCTTTATAATCGTAGGGAATTGCTTTATACATAAACTGATCCTTTCCAAATTTGTGTCATTGACATCATAACATAAAACAAAAAAACGGACCAGTTTTTTTGTTGGATTATAAAAGGATGGGTATATTAATAGAGTGAGGTGTGAAATATGAGATTGGTAAATATAACTGAAGTACCACAAGGTAGTAAAATCGCAAAACCTGTTTACGATTCAAAATTGTCGCTTCTGATCAATAGCGGTGCCACTCTTACTGAAAATTTGATTGGAAAATTGATGCAAGTGGATATAAGGCATCTGTACATTGAAGATGAGATTTCAAAAGGAATAGTATTGGAGCCGATGATTTCTGATGAACTCAAACTACAGACCATTGTGTTCATGAAAAACATATACGACTCTCAAATGCAAAAGGACAACACGCCAACTGAACAGGTTAGAGAAGATAGTATCAGAGAACTCAAAGCGTTGATAGATGATATCATCACTGAAATTTATAGCAAAAACAACCAAAAATATTACAGTACCGAGTTGATGGGTGCAGAAATGTATCATTACAATCATGCTGTTGAAGTTATGATTTTGTCACTTTTGATTGGCAAGAAAATGGGTCTCGACCGCGAAAGATTATTAAAACTCGGTATGGGTGCTGTACTCGCAGATGTCGGTAAAACAAGGGTCCCACAAGAGATTTTGAATAAGAAAGGGAAACTCGAACCGGAAGAATTCGAAGAAATGAAGTATCATGTCCAGTATAGTTACAACATTTTGAAAGATTTGGTGGGTTTATCATCCTTATCTAGACAAATCGTACTATTACATCATGAAAAACTTGAATGAACCGGTTATCCGAATGGCTTCACTGTATATCAAATCCCAATGTTGGTAAGAATTGTGACTGTTTGTGATATCTTTAGCGCCATCGTATCTGACAGAACCTATAACACACGTATTTCAGTGGATACAGCTCTTGAAATCTTGAGATCTGCAACACCGGTCAAACTCGATTCAGACGTGTACCACACATTGATGCAGGTTGTAGACATTTATCCACCCGGAACATTGATTGAACTCAGTAGTGGGCAACTAGGAATCGTGGTGATCAATAATCCCAATTCTCCAACGCGTCCAGTGGTCAGAATCATCAGTGATTCGAAAATGAAAGAAGATGATATGATTATTGATTTGATGAAAGATCTTACATTATTTATAAAAAAAGTGTTGCCAAAACTCCCTTAAGCTTCCCTTAGGGGAGTTTTTGTTTTGTTTGCTCGGGTGGTATGATAAGATATTGTTAAGAGTTGAAACGGAGGACTGTATATGGATAAAAAATACATATTATCACTTGATCAAGGAACGACGAGTTCCAGAGCGATATTATTTGACGCATCAGGAGAAATTGTCAAATCCGCCCAAAAGGAGTTTACACAGATTTATCCGAAATCAGGGTGGGTGGAACATGATCCAATGGAGATTTGGGGATCACAATCCGGAGTCGCACGCGAAGTTATTGAATCTGCAGGCATTAAAACAGATGAAATTGCTGCGATTGGTATCACCAACCAACGGGAAACTACGGTCATTTGGGATAGAGAGACTGGAAAACCAATTTATAATGCGATTGTCTGGCAATGTAGACGAACTGCTGGAATTTGTGACGATCTTATCGAAAAAGGATATTCCGAGTATATTAAAGATGCTACTGGACTCGTTGTGGATGCTTACTTTTCCGCAACAAAAATCAAATGGATATTAGATCATGTGGAAGGCGCACGTGAAAAAGCCAGAACTGGAAAATTACTCTTTGGAAATATTGATTCCTGGCTGATTTGGAATTTGACCAGAGGCAAAGTTCATGTGACTGATTATTCCAATGCCTCTAGAACAATGATGTTCAATATAGACACTTTGACATGGGACGATCAAATTTTGGAGTGGCTTGGTATTCCAAAAGCGATGCTTCCGGAAGTCAGACCGTCATCAGAAATATATGGTGAAACAGATCCTCAAACATTTGGTGGGGCTCAGATTCCGATATCGGGCTGTGCAGGTGATCA
>JAIOSU010000067.1 GCA_021107455.1 Clostridiales bacterium
AAGAACCACCAGTGACAAAGAGATGTGATTCATCCATGTCAGTATACTTTTCAAGTGCTTTGTTTGTGAATAGCATGATGTCATCATAATCGATTGTGCCGTACTTCCCTCTGATGTCAGCAAAAGCATCTCCTTTGCCATCGCTTCCCCTTGGATTACAGAAGAATACAAAATAGCCCTCGTTTGCCCATGCTTGCATCTCATGATAGAAAATTGATCCATAAACTGTTTTCGGACCACCGTGAATATTGAGAAGTCCAGGATATGATTTTCCTTCAACATAACCTATCGGTTTCATCACCCAGCCAGTGATCTCAATACCGTCCATATTGGTGAATGTCAGTTCCTCTGGTGTTGACAAGGTATGATTCTCATTCACCCATGTGTTGAAACTTGTTATTCTTTTTTCAATACTAGAGTCAACAGAGTAGATTTCCTCCAAACTGTCACCCCTCATAGCATTTATAAATACTTGACCATCTGAGACATCAAAGTCATCCACTGAACCATTCATTTTTGTGATATATGAAATATTACCTTCCTTATCCATCACATTAAGATAAGCGCTATCATTTTCAGTTGTGATGAAATATAAAACTCCACCAACTGCTCGCGCACTGCGTCTGGTTCCAAATCTTGAGTCCGAGCCAACAGAATTACCTACGCTTCTATTGAAATCTCCGGAAAACAATTCATATTCAAGTGTTTTTAGATCCAATTTGTAGAACACACTGTTTTGATTCAGACCGTATGTTGACATGTCATTACCAAAGAATATGATTTTGTCTGAATCCAAATAATAAGCGAACTGGATATTCATCGTACCACCGAGGAGTTTGGTGACATGCTTGTTTTCAAGATCATAGGTAAATAAGTCATTGAATAATGGCATCTTACCTTTGAATGTTTTGGAAGTGAAAATGATTTTGCCAATTTTTTGATCTAGTTCAAAATAACCAACACTCTCATCAGGTGCTGTGATAGGTTGCAACGCTCCTGTGGATTGGTCATATATATAGAGTCTATTCCTTTTTTTGCCAGTGTAAGATGCACCATTAGACCAAAATGGAATTTCTTCTGCGATTTCATAATCTTGTTCATCTTTGAGGTTATCAAGAAATTTCTTCTTGCCCTCTTTGTCGAGTGCCTCGAATCCTTCAAATTTCGGATCATAGCTGGCTAGCAAAACAAATTGGTTTTCATCAATTGCCCGAATCGAGGACACTGTCAGTGGCACTCTCATGTACTCGATGCTTTCGCCACCAGTTACATCAATCTTATAAAAAACAGTCAAGGGTTCACCAGCTTCAATAGCCTTTTTGACCTTTTCATCTTTATTTGAAGGATAGAGCAATTTATTGCCTTCATCGAGCCAAATGTGTGACCCCACTTTGTTTGAAGTGGTGAGTTGTTTGACCTCCACTTTGGCGACATCCAAAATCCAAAGATTTGAATGGTAAAGATTTTCTTCCATATTACTCTGATGGACGTGAAATGACACCAGGTTTCCATCCGGTGAAAAATTCATTCCCGACAGGAATTTGTATCCGGCAAAAGCGTCTAAAGTCAATTTGTTCATAATAATCCCCCTTAAGTTTATAAATTGTCCTACATCATCATTATACGCCTATCATTCGGAAATCGAAATGTAATTTTGTTAAGTGGTCCTTTGTGGTATAATGTTTGTGTCATCAAGCGCAACTAATATTAAGGTTTCTGGAGATTATATAATGAGAAAAGGGAAATTTGTTTTTATATTCATAGTATTGATTATTGTGGCCTTGGCAGTGTTTTATAAGTTTTATGTCAATGTCTTCACCGTGGACAACTTACAGTCCATCGACATATTATCAGGAGAAAATGCACAACCAGTTGTCTTCCAATTGAACGAAGATGAAACCAATCAACTTTTTCAAAGTCTTTCGAGTTATGAAAGCATAGAATCCATCCCTGAAATGGATTCAAACTTTGTACTGACTATGATCAATCGTTGGAATCTTTCTAAAAAAGTGAATGTTTACTTTTTTGAGGATGGTAAAGTCGCTATCCAGGAGGAAAATGACAAATACTTCTACCAACTCACAGATCCTTTGTTTTTTCATGGACATCCCGGCTTTGATCTCGTTTATCGAAACGCATTTTTACCCGAATTAAGTTTAAAAGTCGAAGAGGACAATTACCCTGTAGAGGTTATCTCCGGAAGTTGGGCTTTCAAGAGACTGAACGGCAGCTGGGTTGAACAAGAAGCATCTGTTCCCGATGTTGATTCAAATCATCAAATCGTTGAAATTACATCATCTAGCATGGCTTTTTCACTCAATTCATCAAAACGACCCGATACTGTATATTTGAAAATCGAAACTGTGGATTCAAAAGAAGTTGTATTTGAAGGTCCTGCGGATGTGGACGCATTGCCACTTCCTGAAATGGATGGTTCCTTCTACTATACTACTCAACTTCTATGGAATGAAGGCTCCGAACTCTACAAAGGTGAACTGGGGACTCAATTCCGTATCAATGTCAATCGTCCAGCTGAAATTCATTTTTCCAAGACCAGTGTCGTTCAAGGCGACTTTATCGAAATTGATATGTTGTATGCCGAAACACCAGATGAACTCGTTATGGAACAGAATCTATTCGAAAATTTCAAATGGATCAAGTCTGGAACATCAATAAAAGGCTTTGTGCCAACCAACTATTATACGGCTGTTGGTAAATATTCCTTTATTTTCACCAATGAGTCAAAAGGGACTTCTTCTACTACTGAAGTGGAAGTTTTACCAAGAGACTATAAGGTTCAGAGTCTCACAGTCGATCCGAATATCAGCGCAAGTACAAGAAACGATGCGGCTTATGCCGAATACAACCAATATTTCGTTCCAGCAAGAAATGTTTCAAATGAAACCCGCTACTTTGACACACCTTTCGTCTTTCCAACCATTGGTCGTTTGACGACAGAATTTGGAGAGAAAAGAACGGTCAATGGAGAACTCACTTCATATCGACATAATGGTTATGATATTGGTGCCCCGGAAGGCGCAGATGTCATCGCTACAAATTCAGGCAAAGTTGTACTGGCAATGAAAATGATCATGACAGGCAACACCATCATCATCGATCACGGCGGTGGACTTTTCAGTGCATATGAGCATTTATCAGAACTGTTGGTTGAGGAAGGTCAAATGGTTGAACAATCTGAACTGATCGCAAAAGTCGGTTCTACAGGATTTTCGACTGGACCACATCTGCATTTCTTGATTTCTTATTATGACATCAACCTCGAACCCGGATTCTTCATATATGGGGTAAACCTTACAAAAGAGAATTTCAAAGAATTTATAAAATAAAAAAATGCAATTGATGATCATGTTTTTAATCATCAATTGCATTTTTAATTTATCGTGAAAACGCTGATTTCCGGAGGGTTGCCAATACGGATTGGAATCCTTGTATTTCCTATTCCGGTGTGGACATAGAGTTTGGTTTGCGCCTCATTCTCAATTTCAAAAAGACCTCTTTTGTACAGCCTGGCAAGCGGTGGTGTTATTGCAATGTAATTGCCAAATGAAATCTGACCACCATGCGAATGACCACTTAACACCAAATGGATGGGATATTCAGTATATCTGTCATAAATATCCGGTTCATGAACCAAAAGCACATTGAATGTATCCGGATCTGAATCCAAAGATTCAAAATCATAAGATGGATTGCCCAGCATTCCATCATCGAGTCCAACGATTTCAATAGCTTGACTATCAATCTCAACAGCCATCTTTTCATTGACAAGCACTGTAAATCCACTGTCCTTCATGAAATCCCTGTAGATTCTGTATCCTCCTCCACCGAGATCGTGATTCCCAAAGATGGCAATCTTTATGATTTTAGGATCTAGAGATAAAAAAGCATCTCTTGCTTCATCATAAAACTCATAAAATTGCGCGTTATCGAACAGATCTCCAGTGAACACCAAAATATCAGGACCAATTGCATTGATTTCTTCCAAAATGGGCAACAACTGCTTATCTGAAAAATGATCACCAAGATGAATATCCGATATCTGAGCAATGGTAACCCCAGCATCAAATCCATTGTCATCAAGCACAAACTCTCTAACTACGATTCGATTGGGTTCAATCCAGTAACCATAAACTGCTACAAGCATGGCAGTGATTATCATCAAGATCGGAATACTTAGCCGTTTTCGATTGGACATAACTTATTCCTTTGAGCCGATGAAAGGCTCAGTAGCATCCAGAATTTTCTGTGTCACTTCAGGGTTGATTTTACCGTCGTGGTCCAGTGCGCAATCGTTGAAATCAATTCTAACCTTCGGACAAAGATCGAAAGCCTCATACCAAGCTTCATAGTTGCGTCTCAAATCTTCCATATAATCCCTTGGAATAGTATCCCCTTCAGTTGAACGGGCACGATTTCTGATTCTTTGCATAGCCGTATCCACAGTGACGTCAATATAAATCAGAACCTCCGGTGGATTGATATGCTGTAGCATGTTGTGTAGAAGATCCCTATAGATTTCAAACTCATCTTCCGTCATTTCTCCACGATCATGAATGGTTTTTGCAAAGATTTCATCACCATAAATGGAGCGATCCAATATGGCTGAATCCCCATCCTTTTCTATGCGTTTCAAATCCTTGAAGCGATCATTCAGAAACATCACTTGAATGATGGCACTCCATCTCTCAGGATTGGCGTAGAAAAGATCCAACATCCTTTGTGCTCTGGAATCTTTTCCATCGTCCTTGAGCTCTTGATAGAGCGGCACATCAAGCTTCTCACTTAAAAAATGTCCCACTGTACTTTTTCCCGCACCGATGATGCCATCTATAACTATCGCCATATTATGATTAATGCCTCCGTCTTTAAAATTGTTTTTATCGTTGACCGCAAACCTACTCATTGCCTTTTCCTCTGATGATTGTTCCACCGCCCACGAGCCACTGATCTTTATAGAATACAACTGCCTGACCTGGTGTGATGGCTCTTTGAGGATCATCAAATATCACTCTGACCCGATCACCTTCCGGATATAAAGTACATGGAGCCTCTTTTGCACTATATCTTACTTTTGCTGTACATCTATAGGCTTCTTCTAATTGATCAAATAAAATGAAGTTGTTTTGATCTGAAACAAGCTCACTTTTAAACACATCTGAATTCTCACCAAGAGTCACAACGTTGCTTGTCGTATCAATATCGATGACATACATAGGCTTTCCAAAAGTCACGCCGAGGCCTTTCCTTTGGCCAATTGTGTAGTTTACAATTCCTTGGTGTTTGCCCAGGACTTCACCGTCTTTTCCTACAAATGCACCTTCTTCAATCGCCATATCACTATTGCGTTTGAGGAAACCCACGTAGTCCTGATCCGGTACAAAACAAATTTCCTGAGAGTCAGATTTTTGTGACATCTGAACATCAAATTGTGCAGCCACTTTTCTTACATCATCTTTGGACTCAAAATCACCAAGTGGCATCAGTATATGCTTTAGCTGATCTTGAGTCAGGTTATAAAGCGCATATGTTTGATCTTTCTCCACCGCATTTGATTTCTCTATAGTATAGCGACCAAACTCTTCATTAAATTGGATTTTCGCATAATGCCCTGTTGCGACATAATAAGCGCCAAGTTGATGAGCTTTATCCAATAGAGCTTCAAATTTCACATACTTGTTACATGCAATACAAGGATTTGGAGTTTCCCCCTTTTGATACGAATCGATGAAATAATCGACAACAGTTGTCTTAAAGACCGCTTTGAAATCCAGCGCATAAAATGGAATTCCGATTTGCGCACACACTCTCCTAGCATCTTCTGCCGATGAAAGGCTGCAACAGCCACCATCTTTCTCGAAGTGTGCTTCTTCAAGGGCATCATCCTGCCACAGGCGCATATTGACACCAATGACGTCATAACCCATTTCTTTCAATTTAAAGGCGGCGACAGTACTGTCCACTCCACCGCTCATGCCTACTACAACTCTATTATTCTTAACCATAATTTATCCTTTCAATATCCTTTCAGTAGTCTCAATCAGTTGATCGATCTCATCGGTTGTCGTCGGTAACCCCATTGAGAATCTCACACAACGACTTGCCATAACCGGATCCATTCCAATCGCCAAAAGTACATGTGAAGCAGAGATCGCTCCAGAGCTACACGCTGAACCACTGGATACACATATTCCTTCAAAGTCATATTGTATGACCAGTCCATCGCCATCCCTTGTCGGGAAATTGAAACAGACTATAGCCGGATGGCTACCCTCTTGCTCACCAATGACTGAAAGACCCGCATCAATCTTCAGCAGACCATCAATCAATCTTGACTTTAGTGATTTCAGGTGTCTGATATGATTATCAAGGTTGCTTTCAGAGATCTCAATGGCTTTTCCAAAACCTGTGATAGCTATATCGTCGATTTCTTCTGCACAAATTGAATAGCCATGGTTCTGATCTTTTGTATAAAGCGCACCACAACCTTTTGGACCATAAATCTTATGAGCAGAAAATACCATTGTATCCGCACCTATCTTTGAGATGTCAATCACAGCTTTTCCAAGCGCTTGAACTGCATCCACATGAAAAGCAATTTCCTTGTCATTTAAAAATTCACCAAGCGCTTCTACGCGTTGTTAAAAAACATGACCGCGACTAAAATGGTATCATTTGTGACTAGTTTTTTAGCCGCCTCAAGATCGATGATTCCTGCTGGTGACACCGGTAATTTCACAACTTCGAATCCTTCTGTTTCTAGTGCGGTGAAAACATTTAGTACGGAAGGATGCTCGATTCCCGATACCAAAAGTCGTTTCCACCTATGTCTTCCTCTATTAGCGTGTTCGCGAATCGCAAGGTTATTAGCCTCTGTCCCACTTGCTGTGAAAATGACATCACCTGATTTTGCATTGATGGCATCCATGAGTCTATATTTTGTCCTATCCATTTGGATTTTTATATATTTTGAACTTTGCCTATCAAAAAAAACTTCTGATGAATACTCATTGAGCATCACTTCGAGTACTTCTTGGTCCACAGGAGTTGTGGCGGCATAGTCCATATAAATCTTATTATTAATCATAATTTCCTCACAATTCCTACTTTAACTGTAGGATATCAAAAAATAGTATACCTTCTCAGGCACCTCCTGTCAACTAAACCTATTATAGCATATTAAGGGCACAAAAAAGAGAAAATGGATGCTGGCGATGCATCCATTTTCGTGAGGTATTCTAAATAAAGTTTACGTTTTGGGGGGTACCTATTCTTTATAAGTCAGCGGGGTGGCCAAGATATAAAGTGTGTTGCGAGTATAAGGAGTTTTGTTCTAATTGATATTGATTATCAATCTCTATATATAATATAACACCTGTTTTTATTTTTGTAAAGCCTTTTTTTAAAAAAAATAGTTTTATTTTTTAGATTATGTTACGATGTTCGTAAGATAAGAAACCGGTGGTGACATATGCAGGATATTATTGCAAAGCTTAAAAATTGGATCATACTTTCACTCAGTGATATCAAGAATATAAGATCCTCCATAGAAGAACAGTACAGCAACTATTCCTCACAAGAACGTGCCAAGCATTTCGCCGCAGCAGTTCATAAAGTACTGGACAAACATCTGGACGGAATCTCCACAGATCAGCGAGATTCTCTTAAAAAGGAAATCATCAGCAGCACCATACTTAAAAACATTGAGTCCATAACAAAATTTGATGTTTTCACATCAATCTTTGAATTGGACCTCGATAATGATACACAAGTTACACTCGCAAAAAATTGGTTGAAGGAAAGCGAAAAAATTGTTGTGAAGGAAGACGAAATCAGATCATTCCTCAATTTTTATGATCAAGCGCCTTCCGTAATCAAAAAGCGTACTGATTTCAAACCTATTTGGGTCATTTTAAGTATATTAACACTGATGGTCATTGTCATTGGATCCATAATCAAATTTACGCCTACTGAAAAAACACCCCCACTAGTGACATCGAAGCCTTTTGAAATTGTCAAAAGAAATTATGTGGAATCATTTCCAGCCTTCGGTTTAATCAATACATTTCATATCATATCAGAAATCAACTATACCGATAACGACGAACAGGTGGGATTCATTCTTCATTATCAAGTGTTTCATCCGTTTTTCAAACAACGTGAATTCCCATACCCCTATCGAATCATAAATTATTTTTCTTTAGTGGATTATATCAAGACCACACGCAACGGTGCCATGGCTGAACCTCAACATTTCAATATGGTCATGTCCCTTGCACGGATTAATGATATCGATCCACTCTTATTATTTGCAATCATTGGTCATGAGCAAGCTTTTGTACCTGTTGGTCACACCTATGCCCTCATGATGGTGAACAACCCTTACAATGTTTATAATAATTGGTGGGATTACAACACTACACTTAGTGACAGCACTACAATTGCCATCAATACGATAAAGAATCGTATGCTCTCGCTGCCTGCCGATACCGATCCACTTTTATGGTTGAATGGCATTTACGCCGAAGATCCTTACTGGCACATTGGGGTCGGATTAATTTATGGTCAATTGGATAAAATTGCAAGTGTTAAACGCATTATATAGGGTATTTAATCTATAAGTCTAGACAAGGAGTGTGATGTCAATGCCTTATAGAGGTACAAATACCAAACGGAATGTTGTACATGACAAAAGTCGTGGCACTATCCGAGAAGAGTCACGGGCTCATTTTTTAAATGAAAAAAAAGAGCATGAACACGAATTAAGCGAAGCACGCACTAGGATTCAGAAACTGATGAACGAAGGTTTCAGATATGAGAAAAGAGAGGACCGAAATCATCAGGTCTATGTGTACTTTGTCAATGATAACAGAGAAAGGGAAGTGATTGAACTCAAGTTCCCTATAAATGCGGATGTTTTGAAAGAGTATTTGCATTAATAAAAGAATAAGAGGGTCATTGCAGCAAAGCTGCAATGACCCTCTTATTCTTCGCGTAGTTAAGTTTCCGAAGGAAACTTATTAGCGTCTCAGTCTATTTTTCGAGATGTAATTAAGAAACTTACGAGTAAATCAAAGCTGCAATGACCCTCTTATTCTTCGCGTAGTTAAGTTTCCGCAGGAAACTTATTAGCGTCTCAATCTATATTTTCGAGATGTCAAAGAGGAACTACATGTAAATCAATACTGCAGTGACCTCCTTATTTTTACGTTTCAGATGTCAATCGATCAAAACCTACACCCTCACCCCATACTGAGCTCACAGGCATAACACTGACAAATGCCTTGGGATCCAGATTTGCGATCATATCGCGAACCAAAATAGATTCTCTGAATGAACAAATGGTCACGAGTTTGATCCGGGATAAATCTGTATAGCCACCGACGATATTATATTTTGAAATACCTCTTCTCAATTGCTTCATTATGAATGATTCAATTTCAGCCTCTTTCTCGCTGATGATCTCAAGTTTGACCATTTTGGACGAAAAACCGAAGAGAACCGTTTCAACAGACTTCATGGCCACAACCTGAGTGAATAGCGCGTAAAGGGCCACTCTGGTGTCAAAGACAAATGCGGCAAGGAAGATCACACTGACGTCGAGAACAGCTATTATGGTGGATAGACTCATAAAACGAAAGAGTTTTCTGTTGATGACGAGTGCGATTGTATCTGTTCCTCCAGATGAGAACCCTCCCTTTAAAATCAATCCCGTTCCTCCACCTGCCATGACACCATAGTAGATTGAGGCAAGGAAAAGATCGTCTTCCGTCAAATTGAACTTCAGATTTTCAAATAAGATCAAAACCAGTGGAAAAAACAGTGAGAAAACGACTATTTTTCGAGCTTCTCTCTTGCCCAAAGTAAAGTAAGTCAAAATGAGCACACCAAGCGACATAAAATAGTACATATAAGTATAGTTGATGTGAAATATTCTTTCCATCACCAGTGAAAATCCGGTGATTCCTCCTGTTATAATCCCATTGGGCTTTAGAATCGATGTGATGGCAAGAGCAATGATGATTGATCCGGCCAGTACATATAAAATATCATATATTTTCTTTTTCTTATCCATAATGCTCTCCTAATCTTACAAAACCAAGTATCCCAAGTAACCGATGAAATTATAACATATTAGAGGACCGTTCACAAATTGTTTTCATGCTTGTGAACAAAGCTTCATCTGTTAAGACTTTAACCCTATTGACTAAACCCCTCAGTTGCATATAATTGGTAATAGGATATAGAAAAGGAAGGTCATTTATGAGTACCAAAAAGAAAATTATCATTGGATTGGTCATGTTTCTTGCTTTTATAGCCATCGGGGGAATCGTCATCGGTGCAGTCTATAACGAGAAGGTGAACATCGTCGTCATGGGTGTTGAAGGCACACGTACAGATACACTTTTTTTCATGACAATCGATACAAAGACCAATACAGTCAAAGCACTCTCCATACCACGTGACACTTATGCACCAACAGAAGGTAAGAACGGTCTTGGTCAGAAAAAAATCAATGCAGTTTATGGATTTAAAGAAATCGGTGGGATCCCTGGCGTAGTCCGTACCGTTGAAAATTTGCTTAATGTCAAAGTAGACCACTACGTCAAAGTGGATTATGACGGTGTGGCAGCAATCGTAGACCTGATTGGTGGCGTTGAAGTCGATGTTCCAATTCGCATGGAATACGACGATCCTTATTCCATACCACCTCTACACATTGATTTTCAGCCAGGTCTACAAACCATTGATGGCGATCAGGCGATGGCATATCTTAGATTCAGAAAATCCAATGATGGCAAAATCAGTGGTGGCGACGTGCAAAGAATTGAACGTCAGCAAGATTTTTTGGTTAATGCCGCAAAAGGGCTCATCACACCAAAACTTCCTTATATTGCTTATCAAGCAATGACTTACGTCGATACTGATATGTCAGCCGCAAAAGCTGCCCTACTCGGTACCGCAATGTATGGTGTTGATAAAGAATCAGTTGAGTTTCAAACACTCCCTGAAGATTATATCGGTTCAGGAAAAGATGGTCTAAGCTACTTTTTCCATGACCCTGTAGCAACACAAGCACTGATGGACGAATGGTTCAAATAATATGAAAAAAGTCTCTTTCCACCCAATGATTCAAAGGGTTGAACGAGACTTTTTTTTAGTGATACATTTCATTGGTTATGCCTTTTTCAAGATCCACCAATTCTTTTAGAATGCTTTCCTGGTCAAAGCCATAGAATGTCATTTCATAAATGCAGATTGCAATAAGTTCTTCAGGCGAGATCATAAGATCTTCCTGGATTATGATTTTAGCGTTTGCCCACTCTTCCCACTTTGAAAAACCAAGTGCGAAATGTAAATCTTCCTTGACGCTGTAGCCAGAAATGCTGAGATAGGCCTCTTCATCGACGCCCTCTTCATAGTCCTCATCCGATGATGGATCGATCAAGCCGACCTCGATGACGAACTCATCAAAATTGGATTCAGGCGTGTTCGCCACATAATCAATCACATCCTCATATGCCTCACTTTGCGCCAGGCACTCTGGATACATTTCTGTAAGGGCTTCCATAATCAACGGTTTTGTTGAACTTTCAATGTATTTTTTTAAAGTCATTTTTTTTCCTTTCTATTATATCTCAAAGATACATAAACATATTATCTGATTTTGAAGAATTTTTCAATGGAATTGAACGAAACGGATTAATTCATGTTACAATAATAGAAAATCATTCAGGAGGTATCCATGTCATATTCCATTGGATTCATCGGTGGTGGCAACATGGCCGGTGCCATTGTCAAAGGTTTGATAAGTGGTAAAGTATACGATAAAAGTGAAATCATTGTTAGCGTACTCAGAAATGAAAGTCTCGATCGAATCAAAACAGAACTCGGTGTGGATGCAACATTAGTTAATTCGGAAGTTGCAAAAATGAGTAAAATAGTGGTTTTGGCAGTAAAGCCTCATTTCATAGTCAAAGTTCTTGAAGAAATAGCCCATGTACTCACAGAAGATCACTTGGTGATCTCAATTGCTGCGGGAATCACTCTCGACCAAATGAAGCCTTTTACGGGCAAGGCAAAATTGTTCAGGGCAATGCCAAACACTCCAGCGGCAGTCAATGCGGCTATGACGTCCATTTGTTCCGATATCCCGCAGAGCGACCCTATCACTAAAACTGTTTTCGATATTTTCAGCGCCATCGGTAAAGTGGAATTCATCACGGAAGCACAAATACATGCGGCAATTGCTGTTCATGGTTCATCGCCGGCATACGCCTATATGATGATGGAAGCCATGGGTGACGCAGGAGTACTCCTTGGTCTTCCGCGTGATCAAGCTTACAGAATGGCTGCACAAAGTCTATTTGGTGCCGCGCTCATGCTATTGGAAAGCGGCAAACATCCAGGCGCATTAAAAGATCAAGTCACGTCACCTGGTGGCACAACTATAGTTGCAGTCGCTTCACTAGAGGAGCAAGGTTTTCGAAATGCCATTATTGAAGCAATGAGAAAATGTGCTGACAAATCCAAAGAAATGTCATCCTAGATTGGCAGCCTTAAGAGCTTCCAGTCTGAGATCACTCAGCATTGTCCTCAACAGCACTTTTGGATCAATTTCATCAAGTAACGCTTCGATAAACCAGCCGACTAAGTTCTGATTGAACTCAGTCGGCTTTAAAAAGCCCTTGAACGCAAGTTCTCCATCCATATTGACAAGCGCATCGTACATCGATTGCACTTCATTTCTATCAAGCCTTTCATCCACGATGTAATCCTCGCAAAAACCGATTTCCTTTTGTACAACATTTTTAGGCATCTTTAGATTTGACTCTTGAAGCAACTGATAAGCCACTTTCACGTTTTGAATCTTGATTTCCTTATAATTGGACTCGTAGGCTGCTTTTGTCGTATTTCCAAAAATTCTACATGGCAATGGCCTGTACATATAAATATCACACAAATTGTCTGCATTCAAAAATGGACATTTCATAGGCTGAACAAGTTCAAGTAAATAATACCGGATCAAACGATTCACGAAATCCGGGTGGTCCATTATACTACCATCTCCAATATAATGCTCATGGATATTTAAAAACTCTACATAACTCATATTGACTGATTCACTACAGCACCGGGTACATCCGGCACAAGTACCACTTGGCACATTTTCATAAAGTGCTTCCAGTCGATTCACAAGTCTGTTCTCAGATACATAAACCTTACTTTTAACAATTTTCATATCCACCTCTAAAAAATTCTATGTCTTGATAGTTTCATCACCATGAACAAAGCTGGTGCTCCAAACATCACGAAAAATATCGTCAGAAAATATCGGAGTCCATCCCAATATACTCCGGTTGGAAGAACCATCTTAAGACCAAGAAAAATTGCTCCGGTCACAGCCAGGCCTATAAGATATTTCATAATCTGAGTTACTAGTGGTGCTCTGACATCAAACTGTAGAAAGTTCTCTTCAAAAAAATATCCGACAAGATAACCTAACAATAAAGCGACAGCTTTGATATAGGCGGAAGAGGTCAAAAAGAAAACTGATACTACCGCAAGTACCAAAATCACAAAATATGGAAGATATTCACCCTTTTTTTCACTTTTCTCATATATGAATTTCCCAACAACAATGGAAAGTATTCCAAATCCGATACCTGCAATGACATCTAGTGGCCAGTGCACACCAAGATATAGTCTGGAAATCGCAACCAATACAATGAGAATCGAAAATCCTATCCATAAAAGCGGGTTCTTTGCTGCAAGTCCTGCCGCCCCAAAGAAGGCAGTGGCATTTTGTGTATGGCCACTAGGAAAAGATGCCCCTTCAGCAGTATCTGTATATTTAGACCTAATGCCCACTTCACCAATCGGTCTGCTATGACCTACAACTTCCTTGATAGCTCCATTGACTGTTGCAGATAGTGCTAGGATCAAAACAAGGAATCTTGCTGTCTGTTTGTTGATGTTCCAGTATATCATACTAAGAATAGCAATATAAAAATACTCTTCACCCAGCATAGTGACGAGTATGAAAAATTGATCCAGCGTATCGCTGTGAAAAGATTGTATCCATTTGATCAAATCCGATGTCATTCATTCCTCCTACGCTTTTTAAACAGTATACCCTATTTTTTTCTTCAGTTCTACTGTGATTTATCACTAATTTGTGGTATATTATGATAAAGGAGGTTGACCCATGAAAAAACTATCCAACATTTTATTTATACTCGCTGTCGGTGTCAGCGCATACACACTGATCAGCACATATCTTATAAGAAATAATTTACCTCCGGGGGTTTGCCCGATAGATTCCCGTTCGGAACTATATTATATTTCCATCGGTCTACTGATCGTCTCATTTGTCTTGTCTTTCTTCGAAAAAAAAAGTAAAGCCTGATTGAGCCTTTCCATAATCTCTTCAGAGGTTTCAACCGCTTCCAATCTTTTCACTCTGCAACCAGAGGGCCATTTATGCCTCCCCATGTTGTGGTGTGGAATGAGCTCAATTTTACTGCGATACTTGGAATACGTCAATTTTTCGAGTTTTTCGATCTCTAGGGTCGTATCATTGACGCCTTCCACTATGACTTGACGAATCCAGTACTCCATTTTTAGTTCATTCAATATTTCGATGAAATTCAAAGTGATTTCCATATTTTCACCAGTCAACCACAAGAAAGTATCAGGATCCACATGTTTGATGTCAAGAATCACCAAATCAACGATTTTCAGAAGGTTTTCCACATCTTGATCCATAATCACCCCAGCGGTGTCAATGGCGATATGGAAGCCTTCTTTTTTTAGTCTCCTGCAAAGCCTTTCAAGTGCACTAGCTTGCAACAGAGGTTCACCACCTGAAAAAGTGATGCCTCCGTTTTTAAGATAATAATTTCTGTTTCTCATGATCCAGTTGTATATCTCATTTTCAGGCCAAGTCTCTCCACCAGAAATCTGCCAAGAGTCGGCATTGTGACAATACCGACATCTCTTATGGCAGCCACTTAGAAAGATTACTCCTCTAAGTCCTGGTCCATCCAGTGTTCCAAATGACTCCAATTGATGAATTATAAGGCTCATATCAAATCCTCTCGTGAAAGGTTCTGCCTATGACTTCAAGTTGTTGTTCCCTGTTCAGTCTATGAAAATCGACCGCATAACCTGAGACGCGAATTGTGAGTGAAGGATGTCTGTCTGGATGCTCCATGGCTTCAATCAATTTATCCTTACTGAGAACATTCACATTGAGATGATGCGCACCAGAGGTAAAATAGCCTTCCAGCAATGCGACCAAGTTCGATACTTTGTCGGATTCTGTTCTCCCGAGCGTCCCAGGAGTGACAGAGAACGTGCACGAAATACCGTCTTTACAGCTTGAATACGGGAGCTTAGCGACGGAGTTGAGTGCTGCAACTGCTCCATTTCTCTCTCTCCCCCGCATAGGATTTGCTCCAGGTGCGAAAGGTTCCCCTTTTCTTCTTCCATCAGGCGTATTGCCGGTCTTAAGACCATAAACGACATTTGAAGTAATCGTCAACAATGATAGTGTGTGCTCAGAGTTTCTGTAAGTGTCGTACTTCGACAGTTTTTCATGAAATGACTTTGAAAGAGCTGTTGCAATATGGTCAACACGATCATCATCATTACCGAAGACTGGGAACTCACCTTCATTAATATAATCAGTGATCCAGCCTTGGTCATTTCTCAAAGGGGTCACTTTTGAATGTTTTATTGCTGAAAGCGAGTCAGCAACCACACTGAGTCCTGCGATTCCAAAAGCCATATAGCGATGGACATTCGTATCATGCAGAGCCATCTGAGTTTTCTCATAAGCATATTTGTCGTGCATGTAGTGAATCACATTCATGGTGCCAACATATTGTTCACATAACCAGTCCATATAAAGATCAAAACGTTTCATTACCGAGTCGTAATCAAGAATCTGATCATTCAAGACGTCCATTTTGGGACCAATTTGCTCTCCAGATATTTCATCATAACCGCCATTGAGTGCGAGCAGGAAAACTTTAGGGAGATTGCATCTGGCTCCAAAGAATTGCATTTCCTTTCCTATTCTCATGGCGGATACGCAGCAGGCGATACCGTAATCATCTCCAAAATTCGGCCTCATGAGGTCATCATTTTCATATTGAATTGCATCAGTCTTTATTGAAATAACCGCGCAATATGCTTTGAAAGGTTCGGGCAGGTCTTTTGACCAAAGGACTGTCAGATTCGGTTCTGGCGCCGCACCTAGATTGACAAGTGTATTCAAGAATCTAAAGGCATTTTTAGTCACTAGCGTGCCCCCACCTATCGACATTCCACCCACCGCTTCAGTGATCCATAACGGATCTCCTGCGAATAATTCATTATAATCCGGCGTTCTGAGTTGTCTGGCCATACGCAATTTAATGATGAAATCATCTATCAGTTCCTGAGCGTCTTTTTCAGAAAGAGCACCACTTAAAAGGTCTCTTTCGATATAAATATCCAGAAATCCTCCGACTCTTCCGAGCGACATGGCTGCCCCATTTTGCTCTTTTATGGCACCAAGATATCCATAGTATGTCCATTGTATGGCCTCGAGTGAATTCTCAGCAGGACGTCCTATATCATGTCCATAAGCTTTTGCCATATCTTTCAATTTATCCAGAAAATCAAGTTGCCTGAAGAGTTCTTCCATCAAACGAATATTCTCTTCATTCATCGGTTGCTCAGACAATTCTTTTTGATCCACTTTTTTGAACTCCACCAACCGATCAATACCATAAAGGGCTACTCTGCGGTAATCCCCTATGATGCGTCCTCTTCCATAGGCATCTGGAAGACCAGTGATCAGACCACTTCGTCTCAGTTTTTTCATGGTATCGCTATAGGCTCTGAATACACCGTCGTTATGTGTTGTCTTGAACGAAAACTGTTCTTCAACCTGGTCTGACAATTTGTACCCATAAGCCTCACAGGCATCTCTTGCCATTCGTATACCGCCAAAAGGGTTCACACTTCTCTTCAGTGGAGCATCGGTCTGAAGCCCGACTATTTTTTCTAGAGCCTCATCAATAAAGCCAGGTTCGTAACTGAGTAGACTGGATACCCGCTCGGTGTCAATGTCGAGAACACCGCCTCTCAATTGTTCCTCAGCCATCAGAGACGTCACCTTACCCCAAAGTATTTCTGTTCGCTCTGTCGGACCCTCCAAAAACGATTCGTCGCCATAATAGGGTGACACGTTGTTTACAATGAAATCTCTGACATCCACTTGTTCCTTCCACTTGGTTCCCTTAAATCCATTCCATGCCTGCATTTCTAATTCCTCCTGTCCAATTGGGTTGGTCCAGGTGCGTCAGGCAATAAAAAACCGACACACCTAGACATATTTATGCCCAGGCGGTCGGCTGTTGATCCTTCTCAATCCCTCGTGGTATTCCACTTTTTCCGCCAGTTTTGAGAATTCTTTTTATTGATTTATTTTTTTAAAAGTTTCTTTGATCGAGTTACTACGTTATCCACAGTGAAACCAAAAGCTTCGAAAAGGACTTCTCCTGGTGCAGATGCACCGAAATCTTCCATACCGATAACGTCACAAGCGTATTTATGCCATCCAAATGTGCTGGCGGCTTCAATAGCAAGTTTAGGCACACCTTCCAATAAGATTGATCGCTTGTACTCATCCGATTGTTTATTGAAGATCTCCTGACAAGGCATTGAAACCACTCTTGCATCAATACCTTCAGCCAATAGAGCTTCCTTCGCATCCACAGCAAGAGCCACTTCTGAACCAGTTGCAATCAAAACTAAATCCGCTTTATTTTTTTCTTTTGAGATGACATATGCACCTTTCAGTGCTTCTCTGGAAGAATGCTCTAATTCACGAAGATTCTGACGCGTCAAAACAAGTGCCGTTGGACAATCTTTAGTCGTCATAGCCACATACCAGGCTGCTGAAACTTCTCTTGCATCTGCTGGTCTGATGACTTGGATGTTTGGAATTGAACGAAGCATTGGAAGATGATCGACTGGCTGGTGCGTTGGACCATCTTCTCCTACTCCAATACTATCATGAGTAAGAATATAAGTCACAGGTAATTTCATAAGTGCCGCTAAACGAATCGCCGGCTTCATATAATCTGTGAATACGAAGAATGTTGCCGCATATGCTTTGAGGCCACCATGCGCCTGGATTCCATTTACAATAGCAGTCATAGCGTGTTCTCTTACACCAAAGTGTAAGTTGGATCCATGACGTTGATCTGCAAAGAAAGAGTCTCTCTTTTTCATGTCTGAATTGTTGGATGGAGAGAGGTCCGCTGAACCGCCAAAGAGGTTCGGTACCACATCTGCCAATTTATTGAGCACTTTTCCTGACGAACTTCTTGAAGCTGTAGCTTCTGAATAATTCCAAAACTCATCCGATTCAAGGAATTCCATTGGGGCATCTCCACTGAACCATTGCTTGTATGCTGTTGCCAGTTCAGGATAAGCTTTTTCATATTCTTTGAAAAGTGAGTTCCACTCAGTTTCTTTTTCCGTGAGCTTCACGACTTCATCTTTCAAAAATGCTCTGATATCTGCTGGGACATCGAATGGTGCTTTGCCTTCCCAACCAGCAAATGCTTTCAGTTCAGCCACACCGTCATCACCTAGTGGTGATCCATGGACTTTATGAGAGCCTTGCTTTGAGGCAACGCCGAAACCAATTATGGTTTTCACTATGATGATCGAAGGTTTTTCTGTTTCAGCTTTAGCCGCTTCAAGCGCTTCTTGTATAGCCGCCACATCATTGCCATCTTCAACTGTGAGCACTTGCCAGTGCATAGCTTCGAAGCGCATGCCGACATCTTCAGTGAATGCAAGATCAGTACTACCTTCAATGGAGATTTTGTTCGAATCGTACATCAAAATGAGTTTGCCGAGTTTTAAAGTACCTGCAAGTGATGCGGCTTCATATGAAATGCCTTCCATCAAACAACCGTCGCCTGAAAGTGCAAATGTGTAATGATCTACAATTGGGAATTCCGGTTTGTTGAACTCAGCTGCCAGTCTAGTTTCTGCCATGGCAAATCCAACCGCATTGGCAAGACCTTGACCTAGTGGACCGGTAGAAATTTCAATCCCTTTTGTATGACCGTATTCCGGGTGTCCCGGAGTTTTACTGCCGAATTGTCTGAAATTCTTGATTTCTTCCATCGGGAGGCCATACTCGAATAAATTGAGTAGAGAGTAAATGAGCATGGACCCGTGACCGGCAGAAAGGACAAATCTGTCTCTGTTATGCCAATCAGGATTGCCAGGACTATGTTTCATGACCTTTGACCATAGTGTGTATGCCATCGGTGCAGCACCAAGCGGAAGACCTGGGTGACCCGAATTCGCAGCTTGAACGCCTTCAGCAGAGATAACTCTTATGGCGTTTATAACCTTTGTATCCATCATATTGATACCAACCTTTCTTTAACTTAAATATTCCATAAATATTATATAGGTTCTTACTTAGAATAACAACCGCTTATTCACACTAAAATGAAAAGAGCGTTCTTGGAATCGATGCCCCTAAACGCTCTTTCTCTAATTATTATGCCTGAAAATTAATCGTTTTCGATGGTATGATTGTTGAAATTGCATGCTTGTAAATCATTTGCTGCTTACCTTCGCTGTCGAGTACAATCGTGTAGCTGTCAAATCCCTTCACTAATCCTCTGATCTGGTACCCGCTGATCAAAAAAATCGTAATTGGTGTTTGGTCTTTCCTACATTGATTTAAAAATACATCTTGCAAATTGATTGTATTTTTCATAAATCCCCCTCCTTCTCTCTATTTTTTATCTTTGACAGGATTTCTTCTGTGATGTCCATTACCGATGTGAATTTATCAAGGTCAATCCATTCCATATCCTTATAACGTCTGAACCATGTCATTTGTCTTTTGGCATATCTTCTGCTGCTTTGCTTTAAAACAGTCAACATGGTGTCAAAATCATACTTGTCATCCAGATAATCCAAAACTTCCTTATATCCTATACCCTGCATAGATTGATATCTACCATCTATTCCATCATTTTTTAATTTTTTTACTTCTTCAAGTAAACCTGATGAAAGCATGATGTCCACGCGCTTGTTGATGCGTCCGTAAAGTTTAAGACGAGAACGGGTGAGTCCAATGATGACCGTATCATAATCATCTGTGGGAACCGGATCTGAGGCAAAATCTGACATGGGTTTTCCAGTCAACTTATTGACTTCAAGTGCCCTTATGACTCTTCTCAGATTATTGGCATGGATTTTTTCAGCAGCTTCGGGATCGATGGCTTCAAGCATTTGATGCAATGCCTCATTACCTTTTTCCTCAGCGATCTTCTCAAGTGTATTTCTATACTCGTCATCTGACTGAGTTTTTCCAAAGTCCATGTCATAAAGCAGCGCATTGACATAGAGCCCGGTACCACCTGCGACGATTGCTGTCTTACCTCTTGATCTGATTTCCCGAATAACCTCTTTTGCCAGATGAGTATAATCACTGACCGAAAAAGATTTGTCCGGTTCGACGAAATCGAGGAGGTGATGCGGGATGCCGTCCATTTCTTCCGGTGTAGGTTTAGCTGAACCAATATTCAATTTCTTATAGATTTGAACTGAATCAGCTGAAACGATTTCACCATTCAAAGCTTTTGCTAGCTGGATGGAAACATCCGTTTTACCTACTGCTGTCGGTCCTACTATGAAAATGACTTTATCCATAATTATTATACCTGCTTATTATAATATAATTTTGTCAAAAATGTAACACTATTGACTCTCTTTTTCACAATATCCGCTTAAATTTTCTTTCAATCTCATGTTTTCCAAACTGGATGACTATCGGTCTTCCATGCGGACACGTGTAAGGTGATTCGAGGATCGATAGTTGTTCCACCAACGCGTCGACTTCAATGGACTGGATTATATCATAAGCTTTGATCGCAGCCTTGCACGCCTTCGAAGCCAATTTTTCCTCAAAATGATCCTCCATGCCCGTTCTAGTTCCTTCAAGAATTTCTGAAAACATCAATTTTGCGCTTTGAATAGAAAGCAGACTTGGAATCTCCCTGAGTATAACGGTTGAATTTCCAAACCTCTCGAATTCAAATCCCATATTTGTGATAAAAGATTCCATTTGATCGAGTGAACTCATATCCAGGGCATCCAGTTCCACAGTTTCTGGTATCAAAAGTAACTGTGAGGCTATTTCCTGGCTTTTGAAAGCGTGCATGAACTGCTCATAAAGAATCTTCTCATGGGCTGCATGCTGATCGATCATGACAAGCTGTGAATTTTTTTCAAAAAGGAGATAGGTCTTGTCAAAGACGCCGATAAAATTCAGACCATCATAGACGGAATCCTTGATGATTTCAGGAGATTCACGAATCATATCCTCCACAAAAGCATTCATTTGTGAAATGGCTTCAAAATCGACTTTCTCAGGTGTGAATGCCGGTGGTGAATACTTTGGGGCACTAGTAAATTTCTTTTCAGGTTTGAACACTTCCTGCTCACTTCTTAACGGTTCAGGTTCTACCTTAGGTTTTACAAACACTTCTTTTTCACTGAACGTCACACTTGGAACTTGATCGTAAAGATTGAATGATTTTTTCAGTGCCATGTAAATCAATTGCTTGATTTTTCCTTCCTCGTGAAACTTGATTTCAGTTTTGGCCGGATGAATGTTCACATCCACTGAAGAAGGGGGTACATTTATGAAGAGAAAACACACTGCATGTCTATTGTTCATAAGATATGGCTTGTATGCCATTTGTACGACATCTTTGACCACATCGCTCTTCACATACCTACCATTGACAAAAGTCAGCTGATGGCTCTTTGTGCCTTTTGTGTAATCGAATTTCGAGACAAAGCCATGTATACTGATATCATCTTGCGATTCACTGATTTTATGGAGATGTTTCAGAATCCCTGCTTCATAAATTGAAAAAATGGCATTGCCGAGATCTCCTTTGCCCGGAGTATGAAACACGAGTTTATCATCATTCATATATTTAAATGCGATTTCTGGATGGGATATCGCAAGAGTACTGACAAGTTCAGTTATGGATCTCCCTTCGGCTTGATCGCTCTTCAAAAATTTAAGTCTGGCTGGTGTGTTGAAAAAAAGGTCTTTTACAAAAATACTCGTCCCTCGTATGGCACCTACTTCGGACTGCTTTAGGATCTTGCCTCCGGCCGCCTGAATTTTGATACCATATGAATCCCCTTCACACATAGTGATCATCTCAACTTGAGAGACGGCACAAATACTTGAAAGTGCTTCTCCTCTAAATCCCAAGCTCTGCGTGTCATAAAGATCTTCAATCGATCTGATCTTACTCGTCGCATGACGTTCAAAAACTAGAGTCAAATCCTCAACGTGTATGCCCGAACCGTTGTCAGAAACCCTAATGCTTTTTTTTCCGCCATTTTTGACATCAATGACAATCTCGTCCGCACCGGCATCAATAGCATTCTCCACCAGTTCCTTCACGACCATGGCCGGTCTCTCTACTACTTCTCCTGCGGCGATTTTACTTGCGGTGAACTCATCCAATTTTTGTATCCGTCTCATTTCCATCTCAACCTCTTCCTGATTGATCTTTAAAATCAGTGACAATCTTATATAGTGTGTTCATGGCTTCTATAGGAGTCATCCGATCGATTTCCAATTGGTCGATGAAGCGATAAAGACCTTCTGTTATGGCATATTCAGAGGGCGCCGTCACAAGTTGCTCTTTTGAACCGCTTTGTTCATCGTGTTCCTTGAGATTTTGAATATTGTTGTTGATGTCATTGATTTCCAGCTTCGCAAGAATTTCTTTAGCCCTCTGGATTACCGGACCCGGCACTCCAGCCAACTTGGCCACCTGGATACCAAAACTCTGATTGGCTCCACCTGGCTCGATCTTACGCAGGAATATGATATCGTCCTTTGATTCTTTTACTGCGATTCTGAAATTTCGAACACCTTCTATACGTCCCTCAAGCTCTGTGAGTTCATGATAATGTGTCGCAAATAAAGTTTTGGCATGAATGCCTGAATGCTTAGCGATATATTCCACTACACTCCAAGCAATACTCAGACCGTCATAAGTGCTGGTTCCTCTGCCGATCTCATCCAAAATGATCAATGATTTGGGTGTGGCATTGTTCAGTATATTCGCGAGCTCGTTCATTTCCACCATGAATGTACTCTGTCCTTGGGACAAATCATCAGATGCACCGACCCTCGTGAATATGCGATCTACTATTCCAATCTCAGCTTTTTCCGCAGGGACATAGCATCCGATTTGAGCCATCAGAGTGATGAGCGCCACTTGTCTGAGGTAAGTGGATTTACCAGCCATGTTGGGTCCGGTGATGATGTAGAACTGATGGCCTTTGTGGTCCAAATGGGTATCGTTTGGCACAAAAATCGTATCATTGAATATCCGTTCAATCACGGGGTGTCTTCCATGCTTGATCTTAATGGTGGATTGATCACTGATTTTTGGTTTGACATAGCCATATCTATAGCTACACTCTGCAAACGAAAGAAGCGCATCGAGTGATGCAATCGCATTTGCTGTACGTTTTATTCTCTCAATGTGAACCATGATGTCTTGCTTCAGGTTGCCAAAAAGCTCAAGTTCCAGTCTCCCGATTTTTTCTTCTGCACCAAGTACAGTCTCTTCCAGCTTTTTAAGTTCGGGAGTGATATACCTTTCCGCATTTGCGAGAGTTTGTTTTCTGATGTATTCCTCGGGTGCATTTTTGATGCTGCCTTTTGATATTTCGATATAATATCCAAATACTTTATTGAAACCGATTTTCAGGTTTTTGATCCCTGTGCGTTCTCTTTCACTCTGCTCAATGCCAAGAATCCATTGTTTACCATTGAGCGCAGCATCTCTAAGTTCGTCGAGTTCTTCGTTGAAGCCATTTCGAATGACGCCACCCTCTTTTACTCCGAATGGTGGTTCATCAATAATGGCTCTTTCAATAAGTTCGTAAACCATTTGAAGCGGATCGATTTCTGAATCAATGGTCTCAAATTCACCAGAGGTCAAGTCAGAGATATATGCCTTGATGTCAGGTAAAACGAGTAGCGATTGCTTAAGTGCTACGAGGTCTCTTGGATTGACACTGCCATATACCAGTTTGGAGGTCAAACGTTCAAGGTCGTAGATTTCTTTTAGTAGTGTCCTGAGGTCACTTCTGAGCATCAGGTCATCCACAAGCACTTCCACAGTGTTCAGTCGTTTTTCAATACTCTTTTGATTGAGCAGAGGCTCCTCCACCCACGATTTGATCCTTCTGGCTCCCATGGCTGTACAGGTTTTATCGATCACCCATAATAGACTGCCTTTCTTATCACCTGTCCTCATGGTTTCGACGAGCTCAAGATTGCGTCTGGTGAACTTATCGAGCATCATGAAATACGAATGATTGTACAGTTCTATTCTGGAAATGTGCATGAGTGGCACTTTTGCGGTTTCTTCCACGTAGGCAAGAAGAGCCCCGCTGGCGCAAAGAGCCACCGGATAATCTGAGAACCCCAATGATTCCGGTGAATAGACATTCAGTATGCGTTCGATAGTCTTTTCACTTGAATGATTTAAGAACGCATGGTCCATATAAGGAGTGAAGCTGATGTTGTTCGCCTTGATATAATCAGATAACTGATGATCCAGTTCACCACTTACAGGATATATGATCTCACTTGGTTCAATCTTCATGACTTCATCCATCAAAATGGAAATGGTGACCACTTCTGTGGATTTGAAAGCACCAGTTGTGATATCACAGTATGCAAGCCCATAACCATGTTCGTTTTTAAAGACGGCTGCAATGTAATTGTTGCTCGAGGCATCCAGCATATCCGGATCAGTGATTGTTCCAGGAGTGACTATTCTCACTACTTCTCTTTTGACGATGCCCTTTGCCAGTGCTGGATCTTCTGTCTGTTCACAGATGGCGACTTTGATCCCTTTTTCCACCAGTTTCTTGATGTATCCATCCACGGCATGATAAGGAACCCCACAAAGTGGAGCCTTGTCCTCAAGTCCGCAGTTCCGGGCCGTCAGTGTGATTTCGAGTTCCCTTGCCGCCTTTATGGCATCGTCAAAAAACATCTCGTAGAAATCACCCAAACGATAGAGCAGGATATAGTCCATATATTGGTCTTTTATTTCAAAATACTGTTTCATCATCGGTGTTAATTTGGAACGATCCACATTCATCATATTAAGTTCCTTCGATTAATTATTCTACCACTTCGCCAAACAACGAAAATTTCTTAGGTTTTGTTATTTTGATATTGACCAGCTTGCCAATCAATGATGCGTCTCCTATGAAGTTGACGATTTGATTTTGTCTTGTTCTACCCATCAACAGTTCATCAGAGGTCTTCGACGGACCCTCCACCAATATTTCAACGGTCTTACCATCAAATGTTCTCATCTTTTCATGGATCATAGGATTGAGTACCGCTAGAAGACGGTTCATTCTATCATGTTTGTCATCTTCAGTGACTTGATGATCATGTGTGGCCGCAGGTGTTCCAGTTCTTTTTGAGTAAAGATAGGTGAAAGCTGAATCATACTTGATGGTCTTGATCATATCCACGGTATCCATGAAATCGGATTCGGTCTCACCTGGAAAACCAAGAATGATATCTGTCGTGATTCCAAGTTCTGGCATCAAATCTTTTGCTCTGCTTATGATATCTATATAATGCTCTCTGGTGTATTTTCGGTTCATGTTTTTAAGGATGACATTACTTCCCGATTGAATCGGCAAATGCAGATACTCGCAGACCTTGTCCGCTTCCGCCATCGTTTCAATGAGTTTTTGCGTGATGTCCTTTGGATGTGAGGTCATGAAACGGATGCGTTCAATCCCTTCAATCTCATTGACCATCTTCAAGAGATCCGCAAAATCTACAGGGTCATCGATGTTATTTCCATACGAGTTGACGTTTTGCCCGAGAAGCATCACTTCTTTGGTGCCCTCAAAAGCAAGTTGTCTGATTTCCTCCACAATGTCCTCAGGTCTTCTGCTGCGCTCTCTGCCTCTTGTATAAGGCACGATGCAGTATGAACAGAAATTGTCACAACCGTACATGATGTTTACGTAAGCTTTGACCTCTTTTTTTCTTGAAATTTGCATGCCTTCTACCACGTCGCCCTGAGAGTCCCATACTTCAACGACCTGATGGTCTCCAGTCAACGTCTCTTCCAGCAGTACCGGGAAATTGTGCAAATTATGTGTCCCGAATACGAGATCCACATACTTGTATTTCTTCTTGATTTGCTCCACAACGTGAGGCTGTTGCATCATGCAACCACAAACAGCCAAAATCAAATCCGGCTTGGTTTCCTTGAGTTTTTTGATACGGCCGAGGTTGCCATAGACTTTAAATTCAGCATTTTCTCTGACACAACACGTGTTGAAAATCACTAAATCGGACTCTTCAACGCTTTTTACAATATTGTAGCCCATATCCACAAGCATGGCTTCGAGCTTCTCTGAATCGTGTTCATTCATCTGGCAACCATAGGTCACAGTGAATGCGTTCTTTTGATGTCCAGACTCCTTGAAAATCTGATCATTGATTGCTTTGATGTTCCTTATGACTTCATCGTTCCTATTTAAAATCTCTTCTACGGATTCGATGTTGAATACTTCTCTCTTTGACATTAATTTCTCCTCATTTCACACTTTTAAGCACCAAAAAAAAGGGAGCTAAGTCCCTTTTTTATTATATCAACTCTTCCATCAAAAACAAACCCTTAAATTGTAAACATTTCAAACTGGTCAATTGCTTTGGGCTTCAGAGACCAGGCCGATGATGAATTTCTTGATATTGATCTTGCCTCTGATTTTTGATATGCGTTTTATGTAGTCCATCTCTTTCCGGACTTCTCTGAACTCGAATAGTGTCGATGCGTACCTCATGAATGCGAGATGTTCGTAATCATCGAGCGCAAGCTCCGACACATTTTCAAGCGCCTGACCGATTGCCCTTCTGATCCGTTGTTCAATAGCCTTCTCATTGACGATCTCACCGCGTTCCTTTTCATACTTGGTGCTGAGGTAGGCGTAAAGATCGGTCAATTTGAACTCAATGAGTTTCTTATGGCTCATTTCATCATTTTGAATGACGAATTCAAGTATGTTGATGATGTCCTTGCAGCCCGCCTCGCTGAGTATGCCAAGTTGATTCAGTATTTCTTTTGCATTCTCCAGTATCGGGTCGAGTTTGGACGATTTGGAGTTTGTTGAGATTTCATCAAGTGTCCTCATACTTTGAAAAGCACTTTGGAACGAATCAATCACCTTCTTCATCCTCAGTTTCTCATCTACTCTTTTAATGACATTCATGACTTCAATGACATTGATCGGCTTGTTGACAAAAAATTCAACACCACTGTTATAGGCCTTTGAAACCATTTCCTTCGAATGGACTTCACTGATCATAATGAAAGGCATTTCTGGAAAAACCGTCTTGAGTCTTTCCACCAGAGTGATGCCATCCACTTTTGGCAGTAGAAGATCCACAATAACTATGTCGGGTGAAAGTTTAGGTATTTCCAATACGGCTTGTTCACCATCAATGGCTTTTCCGATGATATCCCCAAGATTTTGATTGACGATAATTTTGCTCAATATGCTGAGCACACTTTTGTCGTCATCCACCAAATAAAAGTTGTAATTCATTTACACCTCACCTGTCATTATCGTGTCTTTTTTGAATTCATGTGGTTCAAGCAGTTTGGAAAGTGGCATCCAAAGTTCAAAACGAGTCCACTCACCTTTCTTGGACTCGACTTTTATATCTCCTCCGAAAAAGGATCTCACCAATTGTTTGACGTGGGTCAGTCCGATCCCGGAAGCCATGATACCGTTGTTTTCATTGAACTTTGTTGAAAAACCAGGTTCGAAAATAAGTTCCATATCATATTCATCTATTCCGGTCCCATTGTCTGAAATCGATAGGTGGAGATTCTCACTCTGGAAATCCCCGATTACAACTATTTCTCCAGACGAAGGAATCGCATCAATGGCATTGGTAATCAAATTATTGAGTATGGAAATAAGTGCGTAAAATTCCGGGGTCTTAAAATCACAATTGACGGAAAACTGAAACCTGATCGATTTATCTTTCGATCTTGCGTTCTTTTCGTTGGCATCTTTGACAATCTTCATGATTTCCTTGAAATGCATGAGATAAATTGGAGTTTCCTCAATACTTTTCTCAATACCGGAAATGACCCGCGAATAGTCCTTTTTAATTTCATGGATATCCTTGGCGACAGTGAGCATGGAATCCTTGAGCTGTGTCTCATTCAATTGTTCATAGACTTCATAGCTACGTTGCATGGCCTGTTCGATGTCGTTTTTGGACTTTCTTAGAAAAAACAATTCCGTTTTAAGATTGGACATCAAAATGATTTTTTCGACGAATTTCTGATGATGTTCCCTTTCTTTTACGAATGAATAATAATAACGTGTCAAGTAGATCAGAACAACGGTCATAAATGTTCTCACCAGACCGATAAGAATAATCACATAGATAGCCTCTTCGAGATTAACCCCTTGCCAATCACCTCTGACCATGATTTCAACGATATTTGGAATCGTGTCACAGATCCAGATGCCTAGAAAGAGGCTGACCGGTGTCTTGATGAGACTTCTGACATTCAGGACGACAAAGAAGAAACTGTAGAACAAATAGAAGAAAATTACCGGATAATAAACTGAAAACGCTTCCAGAACAGTACCGTTTTGATTGTACACAAAGACTATGCTGCGCACAGAAAACATTAAAAGTCCCACGAGATTGATCGTCGGAATCGGATTGATCTCGAGGAATGTCAACATCAGCACATTGAGTACCATAACAGCAATGGTGAGCCTGAAATTGGTTCCAAATGGCGTGACGTAGATCTGTCCCATGAATGTGGTGAAAATCGCCACAAGTAAAATTTTATCTATGTTCCTTACACGTTCATTCATCTTATTCCCCACTTACAAATATAACATTATATTAACATATTTTTCTCCATAAAAAAAGAAAACAATGATCACACAAATAGTTATTGTGCAATCACTGTTTTTATTTAGTAAGTTTCGCAGAATTTTTTGAGTCTGGCGAGACCCTCTTCGATATTCGCCATACTGGTCGCATAGGATAAACGGATATAATTGTCCACTCCGAATGCTATACCAGGAATTACAGACACCATTGCTTTTTCAAGCAATACTGAAGCAAAATCGATGGAGCCTTCAATCTTATTGCCTTCAACTGTCTTGCCAAAGAATGTTGAAACATCAACCATGACATAAAACGCTCCTTTGGGTTCAACGCATGTGATTTGAGGAATAGACTCGATCGTTTCGACCATATATTTTCTTCTCTCGTCGAATGCCAGTCTCATCTCCTCAATCGGAGCTGGATCTCCGCTGAGTGCTTCAATACTCGCATATTGTGCAATCGTGTTTGGATTGGATGTGGCGTGAGATTGGATATTGCTCATGACTTTGGCGATTTCCACCGAGCTGGCAGTATAACCGATTCTCCAACCTGTCATCGCATATGCCTTGCTGAGTCCGTTGACGACAATAGTGCGGTCGTAAGCGAATTTTGCGATGCTCACATGTTTTTCACCGTAGATGAGTTTCTCATAAATCTCATCTGATATGATATATAAATCATGCTTCTCAGCAAGTTCTGCTATTGCTCTTAGCTCCACCTCGGTATAAACAGCGCCGGTCGGATTGTTCGGAGAATTAATCAAGATTGCTTTTGTCTTCTCTGAGATTGCATTTTCCAGTTGTTCGATGCTCACTTTGAATTCCTGGCTTGATGAAGCTTCCACTAAAATCGGTTCTGCATCAGCAAGCTTTGTGAGTTCATAGTAACTCACCCAGTATGGAGAAGGAATGATCACTTCGTCACCAGGATTGCATAGGGCTTGCAGTGCATTGAAAAGAGAATGTTTTGCACCACATGAGACTACAATTTGGTTGTTCTTATATTCGAGTTCATTGTCATCTCTCAACTTTTTGCAAATTGCGGTTTTGAGCTCAGGTAATCCTGATGCGTCGGTGTAACCATTTCCGCCTTTTTCAATTCGTTTGATGGCTGCCGTTCTGATATACTCTGGTGTGTTGAAATCCGGTTCACCTGCACCGAAACTGATGATATTGGCACCTTCAGCCTTCAATTGTTTCGCTTTTGCTGAAATCGCCAAAGTCATCGATTCAGAAATACCTAAATTCTTTATAGACAACGCTTTCATCTTTACCTCCACAAATCTTAAATATTCATTGATTGACATCATTATAACAAGCGCTTGTAAACTTGTACATGTAGGAAAACAATATTTTGGGGAAATCCGTTTTTCATAATTAAGCAATTCGATGAAAAAGTTACTTTTATTACGTTTAAATACTTTTTGCAAAATACCCTTCCTGGGCACTCACTTCAATAATCGCATCAAATTTTTCGCCGTCGAAATGATAGTGTACAGGTCTTGCATTCTGAGATAGAGCATAAGTCCCGATGTTGGCAATCTCATCACTGTTGAATATCAATTGCATCATCATGAGCGTCAAACCATGTGTCACAATCAGAATTTTTTTATTGACCGTTTCATAGTAAAACTCTTTTATGAGATCACTCACGAAAGAAGAGACTCGTCTATGAAGATCATAGTAATCCTCTCCATCTGAAAGCCTAAATTTTCCCGGTTCGAAGAAATAATTGTAATAGGCATCGGGATACTCTTTTTCGATTGTCTCAATAGTTTTTCCTTGCCAAGACCCTAGACAGATTTCTTTCAATCTGTCGTCAACGACATATATGGCATCAGGCATAGCGAGACTTAAAGTACTGATTGCTCGTCCACTCGGAGAACTGAATATACGATCAAATTCTATATCGCCGATTTCCTCTCTGAGTAGAAAAGCACTGCGCTCTCCTTCAAGTGTAAGTGGTGAATCGAGCCAACCTTGAAGCCGTCTCTCCACATTCCACTCAGTCTGTCCATGCCTTACAATATAAATATCCAGCATAAAAACCTCCACGTCCATTGTATTGCATCCGACCTCTAAAATCAACAAAAAAGGCTGAGCTTAGGCTCAACCTTATTCCTTCGTTGTCTTTGATTTTAAGATTCGTATCTGTACCAATCCTCGTCCACTTCTTCCACAGCCAAAACATCCAGATTCAATTCATCAGAACTACAAATATGTGCATTAACAGCAATTTTTCTAAGAGTCAAATAGAGCTGCGCTTTTGTCGAATCCACATATGGGTTCACAAAGAGTGTGCCGATTCCAAACGCAAGTGCCCCAAGGATATACCAGCCTATGAATGAGAGGTCTAGAATAAACATTTCCCATTTGTGACCCCGTGTCATTTCGTTACTGAGTTCCAGTGCGCGCTCGTGCCCGATTTCCGGATTGTCCGTCAAGATATATGGCACCATCGAATACGCATAGGATTTGACGACACCAGGAAAGAATAATAGCAAATAAAACAGAAAATTGATGACACCTTTGTAAAGCATGGCCACTACTATTTTCATGTAGTGTTCACCGCTAAACGTACTGGTGATGTTTGAGAACTCCACTTCACCTTCAGCACCTCTTACAAAGAATTTTCTTCCCCCAACCTCAAGTGGATAACCGAGGAAAATTCTGAAAGCCAATGATGCAATGATGAGTACCACAATAATAATGAAACTGAGTCCGAAGATAAATCCAAACGGAACCGCATCAGTGACAGTTCTGCCCATCTCCGACATATTTGAAAAATCCAAATCCAACATGGCATTGCGTTCTTCTTTCCACGATGAATTTGAGCCTCCTGAACCACTGACAAAAAATAGCATTAAACTCACAAAAAATGCTTTGATATAGTTTTTGCTCAAGAACTTTTTAGCACTTGATTTCAAGTCCGATCGTAACCACATGTTATTCTCCCTTCACTTCTTTTTCTATAAGATACAATATAAATCTTATTAAATCCTTAAGAAAAAACATGAAAACCATTAATATCGGGTTAGAATACCGATTAATATGTTTCTATGATGAACCATTTGGTATTGATTGATAAATCCACATCAAAATAAAGCCGCTTGATATTTTGCTCTTTTGGAGTAAATACTCTGACAATAGGGCTTTCAGGATACAGTTTGTTTTGATGTAATACGATACCACGATGACCAGAATTGAGTATGATTCCTGTACCTGTGGGATATATGTTGATGTGTTTGGCAAAAGTTTCCATGATATGCGCATCGAAATGTTTATCACCAAGATGCGTTATTTCCCTGAAAACTTTGTCTGGGAGCGTCCTTCGTTTATAGACCCTGTCATTCGACATAGCATCATAAACATCCGCCACAGCCACAATTCGGGCAAATAACGGTATATTGGTGTTTCTGAGTCCCCAGCAATACCCTGTTCCATCATATTTCTCATGATGATGAAGAGCGATTTGCGCCGCTTCCTCCGCGATGTTGGTCTGCATCAGGATTTCATAACCATATAGGGTATGTTTTTTGACTTCACTAAATTCATCTATAGTAAGTTTGGAGGGTTTTTTGATCAAATCCTCCGGAATCATTATTTTTCCTATATCATGTAAAATGGCACCGGTACCCAAATGTCTCAACTGATCCTTATCGAGCATCAGGTCTATCCCAATGATGAGCGCAAGAACCCCTACGTTCACCGAATGCTGATACGTATAGTCGTCGACAGAGCGAAGTTGAGAAAGTGCAAACACAAAGTCCTTCTGATCCAAGAGTTGCTCTATCATGTCTTCAACGATTTGACCGATTTTTTGTATATCACTGCGACTAACCGATTTGAATTTCATCATTGTTTTCTTAATTTGGTTATGCGCGTGTGATCTCGTCTTCTCGTGAATGACATCTTGAATGTTAAGTGACTTGCGTATTGCATTTATCGTATCCGTTGACATTTCGCCATTTTCTTCAATTAAAATTTCCTGGACGCCCGCCTCTTTGAACCTTGGCGTGTAATGTTCCCGGAACGCTGTGCCTTTTTTAAT
>JAIOSU010000118.1 GCA_021107455.1 Clostridiales bacterium
AATGATATCAGGAGTGCCACCGTAAATAAGGATGCTCTTCTTAACACCGGTCAAAAGATAGAGGACGAGAAGCAAGAAGATCTTCAATCAAAGGCAGCCTATATCTCCTCGTTGCCTCTCAACGCAGCCGTCGAAGAAGTGAATAAGATCATTGGGGACAGCATCAACGGCCATAAGGATGTCGCCAACATCTTTGAATTCATATCTGACGACAAAGCTGTCAGTATATTATATCAATTGGATTTGAATGATCGCAATAGGATTTTCTCGTTTTTAACGGAGCCAAAAGCGCAATCCATAAGAAACACATATAGCACTTTACTAAGAAATAAAACAGATCTTGAGCAAATCGCAGGAGTCTACAGCTCTGAAAATGCGACGAGTTTGGTGGGTACCATTGGAGATCTCAGCAATTACAACTTGGATGAGCTTGCGATCATATATGGAAATCTTGGAGCAAAAAAGGCTGGAGAGGTTCTGGCCAAGGCAACTGACGAAAGTTTCATATTCGATTTGATCTCTAAGATCAAGGCCAATGAAATCCTTGAAAAAAATCAAGATACTTTAACGCCAGATATACTGAAATCGCTAAAGATTTATAAGGAATTTGACGATAATGTTAAAGAGTTGGTGTACGTGTACGCGCGCATGTCCAATGAAAGCATAATTCCAATCATTGAAAACATGATGATCAATGCCGCGCCATCACAAGTTTACGAACTTGACAATGGTGATTTGATAACAATTTCCGATGAAGATCTTATAATGGAAATTCTCACGAACTTTACTGAAAAGAAAAGATCGGAAATCCTGTCATCACTTGAAAACACCTTGTCAACAGAGTTGACACGCAAACTCGCTTTACCAAAACAATAGGAGGTGTGTATGCAAATCAGAGAATGGGTTGCTAGTCAATCAGTTCTCAACCCTATGGTTTCAGCCAAAACCAGCAACGAAAACGCACAGAATTCAAATGATGTTTTCAATCAAATATTTGAAAACAAAAAAGATTTGACTTCTGAGCGAAAACCGGTGAATCTAACCAGAAATGTACCGGTTAAAAATTTCTCATCACCTGGTGAGAAAAGCAGCTCAAATCAGGTAGAGAAGGCTTCTACAGAAAATTCATCCAATAAGCCAAAAGTTGAAAATGAATTTTCAAAAAAAGAAAATAAACTTGATCAAATTAGTGCCAAAGAAAACAAAGCAACAGAAAAAGTAAATGATGAAGTCACAGATGACGGTGAAATCTCTGAAGATTTGCTGACAGAATTTAAAGACAAACTGAAAAAAGCTACTGGCTTAGATGATGAAGGTCTAGAAAAACTGATGGAAATGCTTGGAATGGGACTAGAAGATTTCGCTCAAGCGATAGAACTCGTTCCAGTGGAAGATTTGGCGGATCTAGAAGCGATTTACAACACTCTGGTTTCTCTTGAAATCGGTGATGCACTGAATCAACCTGTTGACATGGCACAACTAGAGGCCATTCAAAAGAGTTTGGAAAAGTTGGTCAAAGTGATGGATCAGGCTTCAAAATTGCCTGAGCAGTCCAAATCACCACTAGTCAACAGTGTCATCCATGAACTTACAGAGGTTGCAAATAAACTTAAAGCACTTTCTGGCAAAGAAAGCGTCTCATTCTCAGAAGTTCAAAAATCGATTAAAGAAGAGACGAGTGTGAAAGTCGAAGCTCCAAAAGCTGAAGTTAAGACAGAAGTACCGGTGACTACCAAAGCTGCTGAACCTTCAAAAAATGAAATGCCGGAAAACAGCAAAGTGGAAAGTCTTCTGAAAGAAGCTTTAACCAAAACAAGTGATAATTCAAACAAGGTAACTGAGAATGTCAACGTAGATGCAGAGCAGTCTTCTACAGATGATATGATCACTTTTCACCAATTGGTGATGAAACAACCAGGTTTGGTCTCACAACCGACAATACAGGCATCTCAATTATTGAAGCAAGATGTTTACACGCAAATCATGGATGCAATCAAAGGCAACATCAAAATCGATGACAATGGCACATCGATGCTCGTCAAACTTCAACCTGAGCAGTTGGGGAACGTCGAACTAAAACTGAATCTGCACAAAGGTCTCATTATGGCTGAAATTAAAGTTGAGAATGAAGTTGTAAAAGCCGCAGTGGAATCCAATCTGGAGGATTTGAGACAAAATCTATCCAATAAAGGATATTCCATCAATCAAATCAATGTGACAATTGATAGCGGTAAGAAGGAACAACAAGAACAATTTGGATTCGATCAAAATTCAAAATCCAAAAAAGGTAAGAAACTCGATGGATTACAAGAAATTGAAATCGCGAGCAAAGGACAGAACTATCAATATGACATGTATGAAGAATCGACAATCAACTATTTGGGATAGGAGGTAAAAATGTCATTTCCAATCAGCGGATCTTTTACACAAGATCAGATTGAAAAACTAAATGCCATCAGTAACGACAAGGCCAATGAAGTCAGGAAAAAGAGTCAAACTCTGGATAAAGACGCATTCTTGAAACTGATGATGGTTCAACTTCAAAATCAAAATCCACTCGATCCCACAGACAATGCTGAATACATGGCGCAAATGGCGCAGTTTTCATCAGTGGAGCAACTGGCTAACATTTCTTCCTCAATTGAAAGTACCAATAGCCTCAATTCCTTGATTTCAAAACAACTTGAAGATTTACACAGTTTGGTTGAAGGTATGGGCAAAGGCACTGGTGATAGCGAAGAAGTTGAAGGAGAAAGCGGTAACGAAGCATTGCTTGCACAAAACACCAAAATACTTGAGGAATTAATGAAAATGAATGCAATGTTATCCACTTATATCGGTCAAAATTCAAATGATGATGCAGTGGAAGACAATGAAATTTTCGATCTATTGGGTCAAATGTAGTAAGAGGGTGAATCAATGAGTCCGATTAAAATGAACAACGAGTATATGCAGAGACGTGTGAAGATCAACCCTGCGGATACTGCACAGGTAAGTCAAAGACCAATAGTAAGTGGTCAAAATTCATTTGAAGATGTACTGAATAAAATTCGTGAAAAAGATGGCATCAAATTTTCAAAGCATGCCATGGACCGTTTGAATTCAAGAAAAATAGAACTGACTGATTCAGAAATGAGCAGAATTAATGATGGTGTTGGAAAAGCTAAAAGCAAAGGTGTCCGTGAAGCTCTAATCATGATGGACAACAAGGTTTTTATCGCAAGTGTACAAAACAATACAATCATCACAGCTGTCACGGAGGATCAATTAAAAGACAACGTATTTACAAACATAGATGGAGCAGTAATAGTTTAGCTGGACCTTTTAAGGAAGCTATAGCCCTTTGACTGATTGATAAGGGCACCTGCTCGACACAGGAGGTTAACGATATGATGAGATCAATGTTTTCTGGTGTATCTTCTCTAAGAGCACACCAGTTGCGCATGGATGTAATAGGCAACAACATAGCCAACGTCAACACGGTTGGTTATAAGTCTTCAAATGTGACTTTCGCTGAAACCTACAGCCAGACACTGGCTGGTGCAAGTTCTTCTGGAGCTTCAAGAGGTGGAACAAACCCCATGCAAGTGGGCCTTGGTACAAATGTATCAGCAGTTGCAGTGAACCACTCAAAAGGTTCCATTCAAAGAACAGACATTGCTACGGATTTGATGGTGGATGGTTCCGGATTTTTTATGGTGACCAATGATGCCAACGCACAAAACAAGTTTTATACCCGTGCCGGCAATTTTGCAATGGATGAACTTGGATTTTTGGTAACCACAGATGGTTACAAAGTCCTCGATATCAATTTCAAACCGATTCAAGTCAACATGTCAGATACTAAGAAAGCTACGGCTACGCAAGATTTGACTTTTAGTGGAAACCTCAACTTCAATGATGAAGAATATACAACAACTGTGGATCTCTATGATTCACTTGGTGACATTCATACACTCAACATCAACTTTGGTGACAATTTGTTTATGACTGGAACTCAACCCATAGACCCACTCGATCCGAAGATCAACGAGGTTCCTGCACCTACCGTTGCAAAATATTCATATCGTGAAATGGAATTTTTAAATTCAGATGGTACACCTATAGTACTCGATCCAGCGGAGCCAATATACGCCAAATTCAATGAAGACGGTGAAATTGTCGACGTTGTCACACTTGATACTCCTGGTGATCCAGAAGGTACTGATACTGCTTTTGCTGGTACACTCACCAAACTTGTTGCAGGCGCATCCGATATCGTTCTTGATATAGACCGTTCGATGTTTTTCGCCAATGCGGATACTGATGACGTGAGAATTTTCACTCAATATTCTCAAGAATCAGATGCAAAGGGTGTACAACTAGGTGGTATTTCCGCAGGTACAATCGATACTTTCAATATTTCATCCAAAGGTGAAATTATTGGAATCTATACCAATGGAGAAAGAAAAATACTTCAGACCCTTGGACTGGTTGACTTTGACAACCCAGCCGGTTTGATGAAACTTGGCGCAAACTTGTTCCAGGATACACCGAACTCTGGAACTCCTAAGTTTGGTGCTCCAGCAACAGGCAGCTTTGGTGCTGTCACACCTGGTGCGCTTGAAATGAGCAACGTGGATCTAGCGGCACAATTTACGGATATGATTACGACACAAAGAGGCTTTCAGGCGAATTCAAGGGTTATAACAACCAGTGATGAGATTCTTCAAGAGCTTGTCAATCTTAAGAGATAATTAATCTACCCGTAGGAGACTACGGGTAGTTTTCGTGTTTATATCATGAAAGGTGGCATTTATGATCAAAGTTACGCGTCTTAACGGTGATCCAATCTACATCAATTCGGCACTTATAGAGTTTATTGAAGAAACTCCTGACACAATGGTCACTCTGACAACAGGAAAAAAGCTCATTATCAAGGAACATGTGGAAGATGTCATAAAAAGTATTCTTGAATATAATGCAAAAATAAGTCAATATATAAGGTAAGAGCAAAAGAAAATATGCAAACGAGGTGTTCATTTTGGATATAACAACAATTATTGGGATCGTACTGGGTTTCGTACTCGTCGGCTGGGGCATCATGAGCAACAGTAACCTTGGCAGTTACATTGACCCGCCATCACTTGTTATCGTTCTTGGAGGTACAATTGCGGGCTTTCTAGTGGCATATCCACTAAAAGAAATCCTAAACGTAGGCAAAGTATTTTCAAAAACCATCAAAAACAGTGAATTTGACGTGGATCAAATCATCACAAAGATTATCGAGCTTGCCAACGTAGCCAGGCGAGAAGGTCTTCTTGCGCTTGAAGAAGCAGTGTCTGAAATAAAGGATGATTTCCTTCAAAAAGGAGTCATGCTTATTGTGGACGGAACAGATCCTGAACTTGTTAAGAATATTATGGAAACTGAAATTGAAAACCTCACAGATCGACATTCGAAAAACAGATCCATGCTGGAGACAATGGGTACACTCGCACCGGCATTTGGTATGGTCGGTACACTTATCGGTCTTGTCGCCATGCTTCAAAACCTCTCGGATCCCGCTTCAATCGGGCCCTCCATGGCGGTTGCTCTCTTGACGACATTTTATGGCTCATTGTTCGCCAACCTTATATTCATTCCGATGGCTGGAAAATTGAGTCTTAAAAGCAATGAGGAAGTATTGATCCGAAACGTAATGGTTGAGGGACTGCTTTCCATACAAGCCGGAGAGAATCCAAGAATCATTGAAGAAAAACTCAAAGTCTTTTTACCGCCATCTGTCAGAAAAACAGTAGGCACACAGGAGGCGAGGTCAGAAAATGGCTAAAAAGAAACCCCCTGAACAAAAATCAGGTGCACCGGAATGGATGACAACTTATGGAGATTTGGTTACACTTTTGATGTGTTTCTTTGTTTTGCTTTTTGCCTTTTCTTCTATTGATGCTCAAAAATTCGAAGCGGTCATGGAGTCCTTCCAAGGATCCGCAGGCGTATTATCTGGAGGTAAAGCATTATCAGAGGCGCCATTTGTCTTTGATGCGATGCCCGAGAGTCAAACGTCAAAAGAGCAAGTTGTTGAAATGAAAAAACTTGAAGAACTCAAAGAAAAAGTCGAAGCTTATCTTGAAGAAAATGACATGCAAGCCCAAGTGGAACTTAAACTTGAGGAAAGAGGGCTTGTTATTAGATTCAAGGACAATGTCCTGTTTTCTCCAGGTAGTGCCATTATAAACAATGAGTCATTTAGAATACTTGATTTTCTCGCAGGACTTTTAAATTCTGAAGAACTGATCAATGAGGAAATCATGGTCGAGGGTCATACGGACAATGTTCCGATCAATACACCGGTTCATCCAAGCAACTGGGAACTTTCAACAAACAGAGCAACAAATGTAGTACGTTATTTCGTGGAAAACTCCGGTTTTATACCTACAAGAATTTCCGCTGCGGGATTCAGTGAATATCGTCCTATCGCCAGCAATGAAACAGCAGATGGGCGAGCTGCGAATCGTAGAGTGGATATAGTGGTCATAAACAGATCCGAGACAAATGATGTTAACGAATAATCGAATCAGGAGGCAATATCAATGGGAAAAAAGAAATTAATCATAATAATCGTTGCTATTGTGCTTGTGCTCGCAATTATTGGAGTAGTAGCAGTGGTACTGTTCAACAACAGCACAAAAGAAAAGCCGATTGTATACTATGAGATCCAACTGGATGAGGAGTATTCCAATTTGGCGGATACTGACAGTGCGAAAATCGTGAAATACCAAGTGACAATCGAATATACCGATGAGGATATGCTTGCTGAAATCGAAAAGAATAAAACGCGGATCAGAAACAACATCGATGAGATTATGCGCGCCACTTTGTCGGAGGACATTGCGAAAGCGAATGGAAAACAACGCTTGAGAGACCGTATCATGGACATGGTCATCGAAGTTCTGGAAACTGA
>JAIOSU010000019.1 GCA_021107455.1 Clostridiales bacterium
AAAAAACCGTTGAGGGCTATTATCGCAATCAAGCGGCACTTTACTCACTGGTGATCAGTAATGGACTTGAGACTCAAGCACTGGAGTCCATTTATCAACTAGTCGGAGAGGAAAATGCTGTCATAGGGCAGGCACTTGAAAATGCCAGTGCCCAATCCAGTTCTATTGACGAAGTGATCAAAGCAATGATTATTCTAATACCAAATATCATTATAATCCTCATCATTGCCACCATTTCATGGCTTGAACCCATTTTATTCATGCTCACTATAGGTGTCGCCATTGCTATCAACATGGGGACCAACATTATCTTTGGCGAAGTTTCCTTCATTACACAAACCGTCAGTCCCATCTTACAGTTGGCTGTTTCCATGGATTACGCTATTTTCCTGTTGCACAGTTTCACGGAAAAAAGAAAACTATACAATCCTGAAGAAGCCATGTTTCATGCCATGAAAGAGTCTTTACCAACAGTGACCGCCAGTGCGATGACTACTGCGATCGGGTTTTCCGCTTTGATTTTTATGCGGTTTGGCATCGGTGCAGATTTAGGCATAAACTTGTTCAAAGGAATTATGTTGAGTTTTGTTTCCGTTATGGTCTTCTTGCCAGTGATTACACTGATTTGCTACAAATGGATTGAAAAAACAATGCATAAAGACTATCTACCTCACCCTGGTGGTTTGAGCCGTGTACTTGTGAAAATCAGGACTCCAATTTTGCTGATTGCTCTAATTATTGCTATTCCAGCATTTTTAGGTCAATCTAAAGTTGAATTTATATATGGTATGGAAGTGGATTTTGAAGGTTCTCGACCAATGCGAGACCAAAGTCTCATTGACGATGTTTTTGGTACTGAAAAGCCAATGGTTCTCATCATACCAAAGGAGGAACTTTCTACTGAAAAAGCTTTAAGCGGGGCACTTGAAGATATTCCAAATATTACTCAAGTGATTGCATACACTGAAGTTGTGGGCACAAAAATTCCAAAGGCGTATGCCCCAGATGAAGTGACCGGTCAATTCTACTCAGAAAAGTATACCCGTATGATTATTTATGCAGACATCCCATCAGAAGGTCAAGTCGCATTCAGTACGGTGGATCAAATTTTGGAAACTGCTAGCCAATACTATGATGACTATTATTTGTCGGGGCAAGCACCAACCCTGAATGACATGAAAAAAGTGGTCGCAGTAGATATGGGTAGAATCAATCTCATTGCAATTGCAGGAATATTCATAGTTTTACTGTTGACCTTCAAATCCATAACTTTGCCAATACTTTTGATTTTTACCATTGAGTCAGCCATTTGGATCAATTTATCCATACCATATTTTATGGGGACTACCATCAGCTTTATTGGTTACTTGATCATCAGTACTGTTCAACTGGGAGCAACCGTGGATTATGCGATATTAATGACCAATCGTTATTTAGATGCACGGCAAGACGAATCCAAAAAAGAAGCTATGTGGCATGCCTTGCAAAATAACGTTGCAGCCATTTTGGTTTCAGCAACTATTTTATCTATAGCTGGATTCATTTTAGCAAGTACCACAAACAATCCAATGATCAAAGAACTGGGAATACTTTTAGGCAGAGGAACCATTCTTTCATTTATAATGGTTGTAGGCGTTCTACCAGCTCTGTTGTTACTCTTTGATAAAGTGATTCAAAAAACGACATTGGCCCATAAATTTTATCAAGAGAAGGAAGGACAATAATATGAGGAAAACTAGCATTTTACTTCTGATAGCAACTTTAATCTTTGGCAGCATCTCCTACGGAGAAGGCTTTAAAGAAGAGTCTATTTATGGTTTGATTTCAGAAAATGGCACACTAGATACTCTCCAAGTGGTTAATGCCATTCATGGATTGACTTATGATTATGGCGATTATGATGTAATCAATAACTTGACAACACTTGAAGAACTCACAAATGATAATTCAAAAATCGCAATCCCGATTAATGAAGATATTTTCTATTATCAAGGTATTGTGAACACTCCCAAATTACCATGGGATTTTGAGTTCACCTATTCCCTTGATGGTGCACCTACATCTTTGAAAGCTTTAGCCGGTGCCTCTGGTAATTTAAAGATTATTATTGATATAAAATCTGGCTCAGATGAATTCAAGGATTTTTACAACGGCTACGCTTTACAGGTCGGTATGAAGTTTTCTAATGATTTGGTGAAGGAAATTGAAGCAAAAGGTGCCACAATAGTCGAAGCAGGTGGCAACAAACAGGTTGCTTTCACCATATTGCCCGGTCAAGGAGCCAGTTTGGAAGTTGAAGCTATCGTTAAAGATTTTGAAATGGATCCAATTACTATAAATGCTGTCAAGATGGTTTTCGACATGACAATTGATCCCTCCGAACTGACGAATGAACTTGAGGCGTTAAAGGATGGTATTTCAGATTTGGATGATGGTGCAAAGGAGCTATTAGACGGTCTTTCAAAAATATCCGCTGGACTATCTGAGTATACCAGTGGTATGAATCGCTTTAAAAGCGGCATCTATCAACTCAAAAATAGTGGCAGAGAACTATCTACTGGTTTTGCTGAAATGGTTCAAGGACTAAACTCACTCAATGAACAAGGACAACTATTGATCCAGGGCGTTCAAGTGATGGAATCAAATGCATTTACACAGATTAATGAAGAACTAAAGTCTATGGGTTTAACGCTACCTGCATTGAATCGTGAGAACTATAAAGCTATCTTAGGTCAAAATGAAGCACTAAAACCGATTGAAATCCAACTTGAACAAACCTTGGCTTTGACTCAAGGACTAAGTCAGTACATCATGGGGGTCGGTCAGGTAGCCAGCGGCGCTGGGGAAATTTCGACGGGTCTTGACAGTTATGTAGAGGGCATTGCTGTACTTGCAGAAAGTAGTTATGTGCTTTATGAAAGCGCTTCTGAATTAAACCAAGCCATGGTGGACATCAAATCGGGCATGAGCGAATATCAAAAAGGAACTGAGACATTTAAGGCTGAAACTTCCAATATGGATGTCACTTTAGAGGCCAAAGTGGATGACCTTATGAGCTCTTTTATGGGTGAAGCAAGTGAAACAAGATCTTTCGCATCAGTTAAAAATGAGGATGTTGCGTCGGTTCAATTTTTCTTTAGAACTCAAGCAATCGCAAAAGAAAAAATGCCAATTGTTGTTGAAGAAGTAGCGAAAACAACATTTTGGCAAAGAATTAAAAACTTATTCAATTGGTAAAACTAAAGCACTCTCTATCTCACTTAAAGTTGAATTGAATGTACTGCGATCGTTAACATTGGAAACCATGGTAATTCTTAAATGATCATCTGGCAAGTATATGTTCATAGAACGTACTCCGATTCCACCTCCGGCACCCGCAATTCTCATGTCAAAAAATGGAGCGTTTTTATTGTGCCATCCTCAATCTCGTAACCGCTTGCGCGCCACTTCGCAATTGCTGATGCATGATCAAATCCTGATGCATTCATCTTAATAGGACCGAATATATACTTTTTCAAGTAGTCTTCATATGCCATACCGGATAGATTTTCAATGATTTGTCCTAGCACGAGGTAGCCTGAAACAGAGTATGAAAATTGAGTTCCTGGCTCAAATTGCAAAGGCAAATGCTTAAAAAGATTGATAGCAGCATCTTGAACCGACTCAGAATGTATGACCTCATAAAAATCAGCCTCAAGTTCAAAATTACTGATCCCTGAAGTGTGAGTCAGCAAGTGATGGATAGTAATTTGTTCTCCATTTGGAAAATCAGAGATATAATGATCGATAGTATCGTTTACATCAAGTAATCCTTTTTCTTGTAATTGCAATATTGCA
>JAIOSU010000151.1 GCA_021107455.1 Clostridiales bacterium
ATATTGGTTGGAGAGGTTAACATGATTTTATATCATTGTAGCATCACATAAAAACCTAGGTACTAGGCACCAATCCGGCTGTAACGGCGGTAACTTTGAAAACTACATAGCAATAGCAACGCATTCATGGAATGATATGTGAATAATGTTAAAAATGGTACCGGGTTTCCAAACAGCGGTTGCGGCAATAACTTACTGTTTACAGAATGAAGAAGGACTTGTCTACTGGTTAATGGAGCAAAACTAGATGAGTTGTAATCGAGTATCTTAGATCTTATGTTAACTTAAATAGCTCAATTGTAAAATATATTTTGAATGATTAAAATTGGTGTCAATTGATTGAGTTAAATTAATTGCCACAATGGTCGCTTGGTACCGGGCACTTCTTCCGATTAAGTCACTCTATAAATGCTTGTAATTGTCTAAAATACAGTATTTATTTTGGGGTTACCGCCGTTACAGCCGGGGTGGTATCTGGCACCCAGAATTTTATTGTATGTGGGATTAAATTATTAATAACGAATAAGTAGGAGAGTTGAATGGAATACATATTAAATTTATTGTCTAATAACGCTGTAGTAGCAGCTTTTGTTTCAGCCTTGGTATCTGGTATAGTATCAGTAATTGCATTTGCTATAAAGAATTCAAATGAAAAACACAAAACTTATAATGAGATATCAAGAAAGAGGCTTGAATCTGTTGTAAACATTTTAATATATGACTTGAAGCAAGTAGATCTTAAGAAGGGCAAGATAGATGAAGAGACTAAAAGTATATTGAGAGAAAAGGGCAATTTACTTTCTACAGAAATATATATGAATTTTATGGACTTGATTGAAATTGAAAGACACTTGAATAATAATTTAGAAATGAAGATGAAAGAAATTCAGTTAGGGAAGTTTGGAGTATTACATGAACAAATTTCAACAAAATTGATTATAGAACAGAAAAAACTTTTAAAAGTTCAAAATGAAAATTTTGAAAAATATGTAGAATCTAGAAATGCACTTTTGGATATTAGAATTTCAGAAACATTAATAAAATGTTCAGAATTTATTTTTTTTACTTCAATTATTCTTGGTGGTGCTATATATATTGTTATAGGTTTATGGAATGTTACAAGCCCAGAAGATAAGACAAATTTTCCATTAATAGTTTTAGCGACTATAGTCATTATGATCGTTCTTTTAGGATTTATTTTTGGATCATTGAGTATTATAATGAAAATTATCAATCCATTTTATAAAACATTTCATGTGTCAAAGCATGTATTTAGGCATTATTCACCAGTAAAACAAACAGGTGTTTATAAATGTCAGATTTGTGGAAAGGAAAGTATTCAGTATAATGGAACTGATTTTACCTATTGCGATCATAAAGGTTCTAAAAATAAACTTTCAAAATATTTTTCAACATATTATTGGAAATTAATCGAACAAATAATTTGATTATGTATGGGCTTTTTTTGTTCAATGAAAATGATACGACCAATCCAATCCTAAAATATATCCGACTAACTTTTCCGTCTTAAATATCAATCTTCACAATAAAAGAATGAGCAAAATTCTCAATGATCTATTTATCTATGGTGGTATCCATATAAGCAAAAAAAATAAAAGACAAGTTGTTGATGAACTATGGAAAAAACCATGTGAACTTAGTACCAACCCGGCGGAAACGACGGTAACTTTTGAAAGAGTACAGTTTTTTCAATGGTTGTGGTTGATAAAAAATGTATGGTGATGAAAAGTGAACCAAGTACAATGACGACGTTTACGGCAACAATTTGCTATTACTAACCAGCCCATTGTCCAGAACCTCAACAAAGGTCAAATGGGTACTGAATGCCAAAGGCATTCCTTAAAACATCAATCAAATATTCCAATACTATTCGTCGCTTGTCATCTGGTACACAGAATGTCCTAGCAGCTCAATTTTGCGATACTATGCTATGGGAAATTATGATATAGGGGAATTAAAATGACAAATCACGATCAAAAATACCAAGAAAAATCAAAAAACAAAGAGCCTGCAGAGCTTGCGAAAAATTTGCTGCTGTTTATTCCACCGCATTCGAAAATTTTGGATCTAGGTGCTGGGGCTGGTACGGACAGTAGGTTTTTAGTTGACAATGGCCATAGCGTCACAGCAATTGATCGTGAAACGACAGTAATCAGTGAAGTGATGGAAAGCCATGGCGGTCTTTATTCACAGAGTATAAGCGTGGTCAAAGGCGATTTTTATGATATGAGTCTACCTGATTGTGATGTGATTTACGCCAATTATAGTTTGCCATTTTGCGCCACATCCGATTTTCTAGTGAAATGGTTGAACTTAGAATCTCAAGTTAAAGTTGGAACCATAGTCGCATATATCTTTTTCGGCAAAAATGATGATTGGAAAAATAGTACTGAGAAATTCACATTTCATTCAAAAGAAGATGTTGAAAGTCTGCTTGACCAGTATGAGATTTTGCATATTGAAGGTAAAGAATATAATGGTTCAAGCATGAAGCCTAGCGGTGAAATCGTGGAAAAGCATTGGAATATAATTGAAGTGATCGCCCAAAAGACATCTCAAGCGGGGAAAACAAAGACATTAAAATCATCAGTGACGTTTTTCGAGGACCAAGACAAGTTTAGAGCATGGTTAGAGGCGAATCATGAAAAAGAAACTGAACTGCTCGTGGGCTTTTATAAAGTGGGCAGCGGAAAACCTTCGATGAGTTGGTCTCAATCGGTTGATCAAGCGCTTTGTTTCGGTTGGATTGACAGTGTTAGAAGATCCATAGATGAGGAAAGTTATTGCATCCGTTTTACGCCACGAAAAAAGACGAGCATATGGAGCGCAATCAATATTAACAAAGTGGAGGAGCTCAAAAGACTTGGGTTTATGAAGCCAGCTGGTTTAAAAGCATATGGATACAGGACAGATGACAAGTCCGAAATATACTCGCATGAGAACGGGCGACTTGAGCTCGAGTTGGATTATGAAAAGCAGTTCAAGCAAGACACTGTCGCATGGGCGTTCTTCGATAGCCAGGCAACTTCCTATAAAAAAGCGATCACGCATTGGATCATGAGTGGAAAGCAGGAAAAAACCAGACAGTCCAGGTTAAATAAATTGATTGATGCAAGTCGGGAGAAGAAGCGACTGACGTAGATAGTGGATATGAAACTAGAGAAGATGATTGTAAGAAAGCTAACTGAAATCCAAGAAATATGATATAGGATAACATTATGAAGCAATCTACTTTGGCAAGCAGGATTTGACTGGCTTTAAAGATCTTGTTTATAGAGAAGTTTGGTGCCTGGAAGTTGCTTTTGATGATTTTAAGTCTTATGAGAAAACTGGTGACATTTTACCTTATTATAATTATCCAATGCGAGTGGAAGAAGGGCAGGTTTTTGTTTTGGATTATGGAAGAACTGATGGTTCTGTCACGCGCATGTATTTCATCTCTGAAGGGACGATATGGAATAACGCCCCTTCAACGATTGAAATATAGTTGGATTAACCGAGTATCTGGTACGCAGAATCTAAAATACATCTAAATCTCTGAAAACCTCTATAGAAATGTCCACGATTCTTTTGTCATATTTAATTCCTGCCATATCTTTTAGTTCATTTATGGCTTCCGATCAAACCTTGGGTACCAGCTACCAAGTCGGCGGTAACGGCGGTAACTCTGAAAAGTACATAGTAATAGCAACACATTCGTGGAATGATATGTGAATCATGTTAAAAATGGTACCGGGTTCCAAACGGCGGTTATGGCAATAACTTGATATTCCTGACCAGCCCATTGTCCAGAACATCAACAAGGGTCAAATGGGTAATGAATGCCAAAGGCATTCATTAAAACATCAATCAAATTTTCCAATCCTATACGCCGCTTGGTACCTGGTAAGATGAACGTCCTAGCAGCTCAGTTTTGCGATACTATACTATGGAAATCCCCAAAATATGAAAAAGGATAACATTATGAAGCAATCAATGAAAAAACTAATTTTATTACCGGTCATACTATTAACATTATTGTCTGGTTGTTCAAAGGCCAATTCTGATACACCCACACCAATGATTCAAAGGGATGAACAAGCGCCTTATTCTGGACAAATTTATCTCTATGGGGAGTTACATGGGGTTAAAAAAATTCTAGATAAAGAATTTGAGATTTGGAAGGCCTATTATGAAGATCATGAGATGCGACACATCTTTATGGAAATGCCCTATTATTCGGCTGAATTCATGAATCTTTGGATGAAAGCTGAAGATGATACCATATTAATGGAACTTTATGATGATCTTGAAGGGACCGCTGGTCATAATTTAGACAGCATAGATTTTTTTAAACAGATTAAAGAAGAACTGCCTGAGACGATATTTCATGGTACCGATGTAGGCCATCAATATCACACGACAGGCGAGCGCTATCTTGCTTATCTTGAATCAGTAAATCTAAAGGAATCAGAGGCATATGTACTGACGCAAGAGGCCATTGATCAGGGGAAAACCTATTATCAAAAGCAGGATGATATTTACCGTGAAAATAAGATGGTTGAGAACTTTGTTCGGGCGCTTGGTGAAATGGAAGATGCTGACATCATGGGAATTTACGGTAGTGCCCATATTGGACTGAATGCGTTGAGAGCGAATAACAAGGTCGATGGCATGGCAAA
>JAIOSU010000220.1 GCA_021107455.1 Clostridiales bacterium
CCTGTTTTGTTCAACTCACAGGGTGAGTCTCCGCCACAGGCGCAACACTCGATACGGGTGGATGGCTAATCCTTACCCGACAGGGACTTTCACCCTGCAAGATGCACCAAGCTTCGCTTGGCGCGCCAACGCTCAATTGAGTGGCGCGAGTTTACGAGCGTCCCTCTCAAATTTGTTGTTGGGCATATTTTCAAAGTATCTGCCGTCTTACTGCAAATGCATCTGAATATTCTTTGATACTAAGCTTCGATTTTCTATCCTTCTCTAATATAAATAGCGGATGGATTAGCAAACCAACTTTAAGCCCTATTTTAGCGAGGGATCTATAGAAGGAAGCTGGAATTTGGTTGCCCTCCATGAATACCATTAAATCGAGATCTGATTTCCTTTCTCTATTTTTTGGTACTTTGTTTCTTCCCCGGCTTCCTATTACATAGATCTCTTTTACTATCGACTGGTTTTGTTTACCCCAATCAGCTATCATTTCTTCAATATCATCAGATTTCATTGCCTTAGCTTTCTATGAATGCCATAAATTTTTCAGCAAGCAACTGGTTTGTATTGGCCAACTGATTTTTTGCTGACTCATACTCGCTCTTCATAAACGAATCAAAATTTGATGCGTTTTGTTTCAACGTAATCTGCGCCACTTGAAGCGCCTGCCCACCTTCTTCCGATTGTAAAAAACTTATAGTACCCTCCATCTGCTCTCTTAATTCATCTGCAGCATAAGAAACCCTTTGTATCTGGTTGGTTGATCCTTCAGTGTTTTTCAATTGCTTAGCATAGTGAATCAGATACTCCATTGATTGTTCCAGAATGTCTGCTATTGCATTTTCTCCATAACCGGCTTTTGAAACCGAAAACGATAACATGCCGGATAAGTTTTGCAGCAAGTCAAGAAAAAACAAATTGCCTTCCAATAACCGCTTTTCCTTCATCAACCTGCTGATTTCTTGCTCCACCTTTTTCTGTTCTTCATTAGACAAAGATGAGATGACAACATCTTTCTGGTTAAAAATATAATCAAAGACCAGTTTTATTCGTCCAATGATGTGTTCCTTTGAAATAAGATCAGGACGAAGCTTCCCAAGAATTCGGTCCATTACATAAGTTGGGAGCACCACAAAAGCTACAAACAGGAATACGATTCCCCATCCTATACTTTTTACAACACCAACTAAGAGTTCAATTACTATTTCCATAATTAGCTGTCTCTGGTCTCCTTATGCCCAACGTTAAAGATTGTAAACGGAGTGAAGCTTGTCTTCATTCCGTTTATCCCGCCACAGCGGGATTGGACTGAGCCGCGTTTACGGTCTATGGGGCTTTAATCCGGTTCCTCTTTTTGTCCTCTAAGATTCAGAGTCCTTGATTCCAGGGTTTGAATGGCACTTTAGCATGGTAACCGTAACACAAAAAAGCCCCGTTCCCTTTACTAAATGTGAATAATGCTCTTTTTGCCCCTGAAAAGTTCAATATACGGCCTAAATGAGGGTGTTTTTACGGTCTTTCTTTAATAGTTCTAAATAGTTAGCGTGGCCCGACCCCCATCCCGGAATTTACTTGTACCCAATGGTTACATTTATGTTGTTCATCCGTATTGGCATATTAATTTGACCAAGTGGAGCGAAGCTACGTAAGTTGTGGGGTTCCTTAATGTTAAAGTAGATATATTGAAATTGCGAATTATTTGGATACTCGATAGAGGCAAAATCCATCCACACTGATATGTTGTTGGAAAAATGTGTGACCTCAAAATCAACAAGATTAAATTTCTCGATTTTTATCGTTCTGTCGTTTGCTGGTTTTTGAGGAGTATCATATGCCAAAACGGACGGTATGTCCAAGGCTTGCTCTAGTAAACGAACTTCGGCCTTGAAAATGATTTCTTTCACTTCAATATTTTTTAATCGCTCGTTATCTGGTTTTATTTCACACTTGATGGGTGAGTAGAATCTGTTTTGGAAATTTAATTTGTCTATCTCCATTTTCACTCTGTTAAAAGCTCTGATAATAGGTTCGGTATAATAATCAATGTCTATTTGTGAAACATCGACTTCCATATCCAAATCAAATATAAAGGACAGTTCTATGTTTCTATATTGATAAAATGTGATTCGGGCAGGAGTGTATTTCCCCCATTCGCACACTTCCTCGTCTGTGAGTTGTAGAAGGTCACGCAGAATTATTTTATGCTTCTTTGCCTTGATGACTGCTCCTCCAGTAAATCCAGATGCGGAAACAGCGACTACCACATCAGCAGAAAGACTGGTTCTCCGTCCAATAAGTTCCTCTATCCATTTTACATCTTGTTTGCGGCGATGAATACGACATTCAACTAATGTGCGTTTACCATCCTTCTTAATCGTTATATCAATTTGTCTGAGTTGCTTAGGATTGTCTGGATCAGGTAAATGATCATCCCACGTTATGATCGAGCCTGGTTGCTCGATAAGCTTGTGTATACGTTCTATCTGGCGTTCAAACTTTTCAGATTGAATAGACATATCAGCCCCAGAATCCAGAGGTATTTTGACCAAGTATCCGGCACACCTGCCACTACCTAACGTTAAAGATTGTAAACGGAGTGAA
>JAIOSU010000048.1 GCA_021107455.1 Clostridiales bacterium
CATTGGTAGGAAAAGAAAGCGCCATCGAGGGCATTATGATTGCTCTGCTCTCCGGGGGACACATTCTGATCGAGGACTTGCCTGGTCTTGGAAAGACAACACTGGCCAAAGCCTTTTCCAAAGCCATGAATTGCACTTTCAGTCGAATCCAGTTCACACCAGACCTTATGCCTTCCGATTTGATTGGAGTCTCAATCTACGACAAATCATCGCAGAAGTTCGTATTCCAAAGGGGTCCGCTCTTCACGAATATACTGCTTGCGGATGAGATCAACAGGACTTCTCCAAAGACTCAATCCAGTTTGCTTGAGGCCATGGAAGAGAACCAGATCACCATTGATGGCACCACATATGTCCTGGAAGCGCCATTTTTGGTCATCGCCACTGAGAACCCTATCGAGCTTCAAGGCACATTTCCATTACCCGAGGCTCAACTGGACAGATTTATGATGCGCGTGACTTTAGGTTATCCAACTCTTGACGAAGAAATGTCAATTTTGACACTCAAAGAAACTAATGAGGAAGTTCAGACTGTTATTCCACAGGAAGTACTCATGGAAGCCAGAAGAAAGATGAATGATGTTTATGTCGACCCGGCCATCAAAGAATACATAGTCAAGCTTTGCAAGGCTACCAGAGAACTCGCCAGCATTAAGCTCGGAGCCAGTCCAAGGGCATCCGTCCATCTTTGCAACTGAGCTAAGGCAAAGGCCCTTTTAAGCGATCGAGATTACGTGATCGCTGAAGATGTCTCCTCATTATTTGAGCCTATCGTTGCGCATCGACTCATCCTAAAAGGTGAAGCCCAATTCATATGCATAGGTACGAAAGTAATCCTTCATGAAATCGTTCAGATAGTTGAAGTCCCAAAAGTCAAAAGATGAAGGCAGGTTCACAATGACTCTGAGTTTTAAAAGGACTTTCAACATCCTTCTAGGGGTGATTCTTCTTGCTGCAATTTTATCGGGCGGAACGACACTCTACTACTTTCTCATCGTGCTGCTCACCGTGAGAATTGGTGCTGTGTTGATGGTCAGACATCATCAAAAGAATATTTATGTCCTTTATTATGCCAGTGACAATACCGTGCATACCGGGGATGCCATCGAAGTTGAGTATAAAGTATCCAATACGAGTATTATGCCGATTACTCACGCCTTGATCGAGTTTAAACTCGACAATAAGATGAATGCATCCACTAAACTAAAAGAGATGGCGTACTTTGCCAGTCAACAGCGCATTAATTTCTCAAAGGAGATTATTTGTCGCTATAGAGGCTATTACAGTATCGGACAAGTGACCGTGGATGTTTTCGATCCGCTCTTGATCGAAAAACGTACAGTTTTTTTCGACAAGGAGATTGATATTACCGTGTATCCAAGGCTTGTAAAGCTTGCAAATCTAAAATTTCATCCAAAAGATTTGTACGGAACTCTAAAATCCAATCAAAAGACGCTTGAAGATAGAACCAATATAGTCAACATTCGCCGTTACGAGAAAGGCGATCAACTGAAGAATATCCACTGGAAACTCAGCGCCAAACGAGATGAGCTTTTAACCAAGGAATTTGAGCAGACGGTCAGTTCGAAACTGCTTATTTTTGTCGATGGCTACAAAGAACATTTTGAAAATGGATATACACTCGATCGTGAAGAGTACCTTGTATCCTTTGTGGCGTCACTTGTGAAGATGGCAATGGATGAGAGCATGCAGATCAAACTCATTTTGAACGATACTGAAGGTACCGTCATTGAAGCCAGTAATGCTGCTGACTTTGGTGGATGCATGGATGCGCTCACAAAATTTGAGTCCTCCAGTGAAATGCCGTTTGATCACTTCATTAGAAATCATCTTCAGAGTGAGAACAGGGATGAGAGTTATGTGCTCATTACTCCGAAGTTGACTCAGGATCTGCTGGATAGAGTAGACTATACAGGATCAGGCGTTTCAGTGTTCACTTTTTCTGATTCGGCACTGAAACCCCAAAGAATAACAGGTCAATTTATTGACCAGATAATGGGGGTGTCCAGTGAACAAGCTTAAGATGTATAAGTGGTTCCCGGGTTGTTTGATTTTTCTGTCTCTATTTTTGATGATCAGGCAATTTTTAAACTACGATGTCCCTCTGCCTAATTTTATTCTGATAGGAATTTCAACTTATATGACTGCAGTTGTGGTGATACATTTCCGTAAACTGTTTACAAAGGTATTTGTTATACTGCTACTGGGCATGGTACTCATTTATTCTGTGGATTTTGTGCTGGAAGCGGTTTCAAACTTTGGAAACCAGGAAGTGATGATGGAAGACGGCATAGACAGTGCCGCATCCGTAGAGGCTGCTGGAAGACGTCACGGAGTGGATTTTATTCATAACATGCGCGATGGTGTGGACCTAAAAAAAACCATTCCTTATTTCAAATGGATCGTCAGTGAAAAAGTGATGGACCAGTGGATCTATGGTCTTGAAATTGATACGAATAGAGATTATGAAGTCATTTTTGCTATGATGAATGCACTTTTGCTGACTTTACTGATCCAGCCGATATTTTCAGTGAGATGGCTCAAACCATTGATAGTTGCTCCATTGATATTTTTCGTATGGATGTGGTACAGGTACGTGGATTTTCAGTGGCCGATTTACCTTCTATATTTTGCTGGAGTTTTTGCACTATTGATCCTCGACCGTCACGAAACCTTCAAGCAAAAATATGCTTTGCACAATCAGGCCAATTATTCTTCGCGGGGTGTATTTTTCTGGGGCATAATTCTCAGTGCGGTTTTGATCATTTTTACCAATCTCGCATTTGTGATTATACCGTTCAATACCATCAACACTTTGGTGGATGCGGTGATTCCGAATATATGGGGAGCCAGAACAGGGTATTCCACTGATAATCTGCGCATTTACTCACTTAGGGAAACCCCTTATCAGAATGACCCTCAAAACCTTGGTGGGCCTGTAGGTCCGCTTAACAGTGAAGATGCTCTCTTTTATGTGGACATCGACCAGGACGTTCGCGGACCGATTTACCTTAAAACCAACATCAAAGATCATTATGATGGTAAGAGATGGTCAAATCCCACTCAGCTATTCAGTAATTCATTTAGAGATTACATGAGCAATGATCGCAATATGGAAATGCTCGAATCCGGTAATTTTAAAAAAATCAGTGGAGAAATACGTTTGGAAGCGTTAAAGACAGTGACCTTATTTGCTCCAATGGGATTTTATGATACGGATCTCGACCATGAACGCGTATATGTGTCCTCTGAGAATGAGGCCTTTTACAAAGCAGGCATGTTCGTCAGATTCCTCAGAAACTACAAATTCTCAGCGACTCAAAAAGATTTCAATTATCCAGAAGACGCGGACTATCTCCAACTTTCAGACAGGATTGAAGAGCGTACCTATGACCTGGCACTTAGACTAGGAGAACTTGGAGAGACAGACTATGAGAAAGTCGTCGCCTTAACGAAGTTTCTTGTTCAAAACTATGATTACAATCTTTCTGTTCCAACACTTAGGTACAATCAAGAATTTGTCTCCACATTCTTATTTGAGACGCAGACAGGGTATTGTACCTACTTCGCCTCATCACTGGCCGTCATGACCAGAATCAATGATATTCCTTCACGTTATGTGGAGGGGTTCAGGGTGGATGTCAAAGCTTTTGATACTAGAGATGGCGTCGCAAAAGTTACTGAAGCCGATGCCCACGCATGGACGGAAGTGTACTTTGAAGATCTAGGTTGGGTAATTTTTGAGAGCACACCACCGTATAGTGTGGCACTCGGTGATGATTATACACCGACTGTAGAGGAAATTGTGGATGAAGACCCGGAAGATGACGAAACATCCACAGGTGACGGCGTAACAGATCCAAACATCAATCTGAATGATTATCTGATGGAACGTGACGGTGGCAGAGGAGAATTCTTTGAAGATTTCACGCCTGCAAGTGGTGAAGTTCAAAATGGCAGATTGAGAGTCATTTGGATTATCGGAGGTATGGCTTTACTGATCGTAATCGTGATACTGCTCAGAAAACCATTTATGTTCCTCAAAAGGAGAAATACCCACGCCTTTGCGGTAAGAATCATCTATGTGCTCGCCTATATGATCGAGCAAACCCATCCTCATACTGAGAAGAATCTAAGTGCACTTTTCACCGGTGCGGGATTGCCTCAAATCGAGATCGATGACTGGATGAGAATTCTTTATGATCGCAAGGAGAATGTGACTGAAGCCTTGATCATCAGAAGCATTGAAGCAGCTGAAAAACATCTGAAGCCGGAAATTCAGTATTTCAAACAGCGCAAAGGACGTATGAAATATTGGCATATGAGAACCATAAAGATTGTTCGCCTCATAGACTAAATTCAAGGATTTCATGTTATAATAATAGAAATTGCAGTAGGAAGGGAAAGTTTATGAACATAAAGACCATGCCCCATGACATCAATGCCGAACAGAACGTCCTCGGCTCATTACTACTCGACAGCGATTTGATCGGCGATGTCATGGACGTCATTCATCATGAAGAAGAATTCTATAACGAAGCGCACCGTGAAATCTACAGGACCATCAAGCGACTTTTCGGCGATGGTAAAACAGTGGACTTGATCACGGTTTCAGATGACCTAACAAAAAATCAGTTGCTGGAAGCAGTTGGTGGGTTTGAATACCTTACGGAACTATCCGATGTGGGTACCCTCATTTCAAATGTCAGCAACCACGCGAAAATTATTCACGAGAAATACATGCTCAGAAGATTGATCAGAGCCTCCACGGAAATCGTGGAAAAAGGCTATGAATCTGTCGATGCTGAAGAGCTCATCGAAACAGCGGAATCCAGCATTTTTGAAATATCTCAGAACAGAAACAAAAAAGGATTCCAGCAAATTTCTGATGTCCTTCAGGTCACATACGATAAAATTGTCATGCTCCACGATGACCCTGCAGCACTCACTGGTATATCCACTGGATTTGATGCACTTGATGAAAAGACCAACGGACTTCAAAGGTCCGATCTGGTACTTATCGCTGCTCGTCCTTCCATGGGTAAGACAGCTTTCGCACTCAACCTTTGCCAATTTGCTGCGGTCAAAGAAAAAAGAAGTGTTGCCATTTTCAGTCTTGAGATGGCTGCAGACCAGCTCGCACAAAGACTTCTCGCCGCCCAATCTCTCGTTTCCATCGGTGACATCCGTACGGGCAATATTGAAGACGATGATTGGATCAAACTGGCCAGAAGCAGTTCACAGCTCGCTGAATCCAAGATATTCATTGACGACACACCTGGTATTACAGTGGCCGAGGTGCGTTCAAAATGCAGACGACTCAAGATGAATCATGGACTTGATTTCATCATGATCGACTACATCCAATTGATGTCGGGTGGTGGCAAGTCTGAAAACCGTCAACAGGAAATCTCCACGATTTCCAGATCCCTCAAAGAAATCGCCAGAGAGATGAACTGTCCAGTGATTGCACTTTCACAGCTTTCCCGTGCATCTGAACTTAGAGCAGACCACAGACCGATCCTTTCCGACCTTAGAGAGTCCGGGGCCATCGAGCAGGATGCCGATATCGTTATGTTCCTCTACAGAGATGAGTATTACAATCCTGATACTGTGGATGAGAAACTCAAAGGCATCGGAGAAGTTATTATCGCAAAGCAAAGAAATGGCGAAACAGGCAAGGTTTATCTCGCTTGGCTCGGTAAATACACTAAATTTGCAAACACTTCTCAAATGAGGTGATCGAATTGGAAGTGACATTCAGAAAAATAAAAAAAGAAGACATGCAGCATTTTAAGAAATGGGGAAAACATGAGGATCCAAGATTTTTTCAGTATAATTTTGGATACGATTCCCAGATGGAGTATGATGCTTGGTACTATTCAAAACAGCGATGGATTTTCAGAAAAGTCTATGGCCTTTTTCTGGATGAACAACCCGTTGGATTCATTACTCTCAAGCATATCAATTATATCAAAAAAACTGCGGAACTTGGCATTGCCGTGGATCCAAGTCAATTGAACAAGGGGTATGGCACCAAAATGCTCAGGATGTACCTAGATTATGTTTTTGAGCATTATCCCATTGAAGTGATGTGCCTAAAAGTATCACATTTCAATACGAGGGCACAAAAAAGCTACAGCAAGGTGGGATTCGTTGAATTCGCTGAATCCTATGAACCCTTTGAGGAACAAGGATATAAAGATCTTGTCATGGACCGGTTTCCCGATCAGTTCGATATGATCGAAGGCACCCTATATACCCGATTCATAAAAATGAAAATCGACAAAAACACATATCTCACAGCCAGAGGAGAATAGGCTGTGAGATATTTTACCTTTATACTGGATTATTTAATTGAAATATCATATAATTAGAATGTATTTATTATGTATTTTGTATTCATGAAATGAGGGCCTTATGACGAAGGATAATAAGATCACAATCAAGGCGAGAGCAAAAGTCAATTTGACGCTCGATGTGATCGGAAGAAGAGAAAATGGCTATCACGATGTGAAAATGATCATGCAGCAAGTGGACCTTTATGATTTGGTGACACTAAGATGCATTCCGGAAAGTGAAGTCAGACTGACCTGTTCAGATGATTTCCTACCCGTAGACGATAAGAACATTGCCTATAGAGCCGCTGAGAATATGCGTAAGAAATATGATATTCAAAACGGCTTTGAGATCCACATAGAAAAGAACATACCTGTGTCCGCCGGACTCGCAGGAGGCAGCACAGATGCCGCTGCAGTAATCAAAGGCATCAACAGGCTTTGTGGCCTAGGATTGTCTGAGAAAACCATGATGGCGATAGGATTTGAACTCGGGGCAGATGTACCGTTTTGTATCATGGAGGGCTGTGCTCTGGCTGAAGGTCTAGGTGAGAAACTGACCCCGATCAGAGGTTTTGAGCATGCATGGATGGTTCTTGTAAAACCGAATTTTGGAGTTTCGACAAAAGAGGTCTATACCGCACTTAAGTATGAAACGCTGAAAGGGCATCCAGATACTCAGGGGATGCTGAGTGCACTTGAAAGCCAAAAGAGGCACGATATTTTGGACAGGGTCTACAACGTACTCGAAGAAGTGACACTTAAACTCTATCCGGGAGTAGTTGAGGCCAAGCGATTCCTCGCTGGTCATGGTGCTGAAGGCGTTTTAATGAGTGGGAGCGGTCCAACAGTTTTCGGATTTTATAAAAGTTATGAGCGCGCAAAGAACGCCCAGAAAAAAATCAAGAAACATTATTCACAGAGTTATGTCGTAACGACTTATAATAAACACGAAAATAGGAGGTCTCATGAGCGTAAATTTTGACAAATTGGAAATTAGAAATTACAAGCCACTTGGAGAAGTAGTATTTGAATATTTGAGAAATGCCATTTTGAGTGGTGAACTCAAACCGGGAGAAAGACTGATGGAAGTCACTATCGCCGATCAACTCGGGGTCAGTAGAACGCCTGTAAGAGAAGCAATCAGAAAACTGGAGAAAGAAAGTTTCGTCATCATGATTCCTAGAAAAGGCGCATATGTTGCCGATCTTACGAAAAATGATATTCTGGAAGTCCTTGAAATCCGAAAGGAACTGGAAGGCTTTGCTGCCGCACTCGCAGCAGAAAGAATGACTGATGAAGAAAAAGAAGCGATGAGCAATGTCGTCGAATCATTCAACTTATCCCTCGCCAAGATGGACAAGAAAAGTATGATTGAAAGTGACAATGAATTTCACTCTTTGATCTTCAAAGCCACCAAAAACCAAAGACTCATCAATATCATCTATGACCTTCATGATCAATTCCAACGTTTCAGATTGATCTACTTCAGCGAGTTCAATAATTTCAAAGAGATTCAGGAATCACATGGAAGAATCTTCGATGCCATTTTAAAATGCGATGCTACCAGAGCCAAAGAAGAAGCTGAAAATCACGTGGAGAGCATTCGTGAACTCGTCAACAAGTGGATCTCGGAATGAATGTAAAGATCATATCCAAAATTACGGACTCTGAGGGTGAAGTGAATGAAATGACGCTCTTTACTGAGGCGACATACCAAAGCAAATCTCAAAAGTCATTTTTGATGTATGACGAAAGCGAGCTCAGCGGACTTGAAGGCACTAAAACCTTGCTCATCTACGATGGCGAAAAAGTCAATATCAAGCGTTATGGCAACGTGAACAGCAATTTAGGCATCATCATGGATGAAAGTGTCGAGAACATTTATAGGACTCAATATGGGATTTTCTTGATGCATACCATCGGAAAACAGATTCACTGGAATGATGAAGATGGCCTCCATATAAAGATGAGGTACCAACTCATCATAGAAGGTGATGGCACTCAAACTGAAGTTTCCATTGAAATTGAGGAGATAAAAAATTGAACATGAAAAACGACAACAGGTTTCTGCTTTACAGACTTGTGTTTTTGAGTCTGATCATCAGCGTGATGCCTGTGGTGACCATGTTACTCTTGGAGCGTGATGATTATATGGCCTTTTATATTGTGAGCGTCATTTATACGATGACAATCATGAGCATAGGCTATCATTATTATCGCAATTTCACCAAAAAAACAGCAAGACAACTTAAGTCGCTAGTCAAAAAGGAAAATCTGATCAATGGCGAACTCGTTCTGATCAACACAGAGGAGAAACTCAAAAGCATCCTTTCCCTTGAAATCGAACGCAGCTCAAAGGAAATGAATGATTCTTCCATACTTTTTTTTGATGTGGACGATCTTGGGCACATCAACAACAAGTACGGTTATGATGTCGGGGACCAGGTGATCATAGAACTGATTTTGCTCACGAAGCTGATGATTGAAAAAGGCGATCAGCTTGCACGAATCAAGGGCGATACTTTTGCTGTCATATTTTCAGGCAAGGATAAAAATTACGCCTATGACTTTGCCTCAAAACTAAAAAAGAAAGTGGAAGAGATACCATTTCAAATTGAAGAACGAGTCACATGCAGATTTGTCATCGTTCCGATTGACCGCTGGCTATCTGAAGAAAAATTGCTGCTTTTGGCTTATGAAAAATTGAAACTCGCAAAAGATTATGGAAAAGGTGTCGTACTTTAGCGCCTGAAATTCGGCACACGCCCAAAATTAGGCGCGGAGGAGGGAAACTGATATGCATCCTTTTTTAACACTTGAACACGTAAAATTCATGCTGGAATACATCAGTGACGGCGTACAAATCGTCGATGAAAAAGGGAACCTTATCTATTGCAACAGAAACTCCGCCATGCTGGATGACATCAACATTTCCGACTCCATAGGAAAACACATAACAGAGATCTATCCGTCCCTCAAAGAGGAGGAAAGTACTCTGCTCAAAGTCCTTGCGACGAAGACTCCGATCTTCAATCGCGAGCAGACTTATCGTACATACAAAGGCAAAATGATCGCCACCATCAACAGCACGCTTCCAATTCTGAACAATGGACACATTGAAGGTGCTATTGAAATCTCCAGAAACATCACCCCATACAAAGAGCTCTCCGAGCGCTACCTCGACCTGCAGTCAATGGTCCAAGGGGGAGACACTACCGGCAGAAACAGAGCCACGAGAACCGATGTCGCCGTTTTCAATTTTGAAGATATCATCACAAACCACTCTGAGTTCAACCGTGTGAAAGCCGTAGCCATGAAAGCCGCCCGTACGGAAATACCAGTCCTCATCTATGGTGAGACCGGTACTGGAAAGGAACTTTTGACTCAGGCGATCCACAACAGCAGCAAACGGAAAAATAGACCTTTCATAGCTCAAAACTGTGCGGCACTGCCATCATCACTCCTTGAGGGCATACTCTTCGGTACTGTCAAAGGCGGATTTACAGGTGCAGTCGACAGAAAAGGTCTTTTCGAACTTGCCGATTCCGGGACTCTGTTTCTCGATGAGATCAACTCCATGCCGCAAGAACTACAAGCCAAATTGCTCCGCGTTCTTCAAGACGGCATCATCAGACGTGTGGGAGATACAAAGGAACACCGTGTGGATGTGCGGATTATTGCGGCCACAAATATTGATCCCAACGTGGCCATCGAAAATGGTCTGATAAGAAGAGACCTCTATTACAGACTGAACACCGTCACACTGTGGATTCCCAAGCTTTCAGACAGGAAAGAGGATATACCTTTACTCACAAAATTCTTCATCGACAAATACAACAACCAGCTCTACAGAAACTTTATTGGCGTCTCAGAAGAAGTCATGCGCCTGTTTTTGAACTACAGCTGGGAAGGTAACGTGAGGGAACTTGAACACGTCATTGAAGGTGCTGTGAATTTTGCGGAAGGCAATACCATAGAATTCATGGACTTGCCTCCAAATCTCAGAAACTATTATAAATTGCATATAGAGCACCAAATTCAAGAACCGATTACCAATCATCACTTACCTGTTCAGGGTGAGCATTTCAATCTTAACCAGATAGTGGAAGATGCAGAAAAAAGAGCCATTGAAAAAGCTTATGAAGACAGTTTCCACAATATCACACAAACGGCGAAAGTGCTGGGAATACCCAGACAGACGCTTCAGTACAAGCTTAAGAAGTACAATCTTTGATCCTATAGAAAATACCCTGATGGTTCAGCTTGAGCCCTCAGGGTTTCTTTTGTTCTAGTGCGCCGAAAATTCGGCACAAACTAATTGTGTCGAAATTGTATGTTGTATATATAAAAACTACAACCACAATATATAGTGGAATAAATAAATGCAGGATTGTTAAAGGTTTGGCACAGAACTTGCACCTAATAGTGATGTGAGATAAACTTATTACTAAGTGGGAGGCATCTACAATGAAAAAAGGTTGCAAATTCGGAACACATCGTGTCATCCAGCCAGAAGGTATTTTACCACAACCGGCTGAAATCATTTCAAACGACATGGAAATCTATGATAATGAAATCCTGATCGACGTACAAACACTCAATATCGATTCCGCATCGTTCACACAAATCAAAGAAGAAGCGGGTGGCGACGAAGCAAAGATCAGAGAGATCATGCTCGGTATCGTAAGCAAATATGGAAAGCACAAAAACCCTGTAACTGGATCTGGCGGTATGCTCATCGGTACAGTGGAAAAAATCGGTCCTGCACTTGAAGGCAAAACAGACCTTAAAGTCGGCGACAAAATCGCTACACTCGTTTCACTTTCATTGACACCGCTCGTGATCGATGAAATCGTGGAAATCAGAATCAATATCGACCAAGTGGACATCAAAGGTAAAGCCATCTTATTTGAAAGCGGCCTTTATGCCAAAATTCCATCAGATATTCCAGAGAACTTAGCACTTTCAGTTCTTGACGTAGCTGGCGCACCTGCACAGACTGCAAAACTTGTAAAGCCTGGTGACACTGTACTCGTCATTGGCGGAGCTGGAAAATCAGGAATGCTTTGTCTTTATGAAGCGAAAAAACGCGCTGGCGTCACAGGAAAAGTCATTTGTCTTCAACACAATGACCATGCGAAAGACCGCGTCATGAACGCAGGACTCGCTGATCACTTCGTAGTGGCGGATGCGACCAATGCAGTAGAAGTTCTCAAAAAAATCGGCGATGTCACTGGCGAAAAAATGTGCGACCTCGTCATCAACTGCGTCAACGTTCCAAACACTGAAATGTCATCTATCCTCGCTACAAAAGACGATGGTATGGTTTACTTCTTCAGTATGGCGACAAGCTTCACAAAAGCGGCACTCGGCGCTGAAGGTGTTGGCAAAGACGTTACAATGATCGTCGGCAACGGCTACACTAAAGGCCATGCAGAGATCACGCTTCAAATCATGAGAGAAAGTAAGACACTGCGTGAAATTTACGAAACACTTTACGCGTAATATAAAATTTTGAAAGGGGTACTTTTAATGAGACACTACACAGAAATTGAAATGTGGAAAAACGTAACACAGGCAGAGTGGGATTCTTGGGAATGGCAAGTGAGAAACCGCATTACGACAATCGACGCTCTCAAATCGGTAATCAACCTTACAGAAAAAGAGGAAGAAGGCATCAAGAAATCGCTTGAGATCCTCAGAATGGGCATCACGCCTTACTACGCACTCTTAATGGACAAAGACGATCCAAAATGTCCAGTGAGAATGCAAGCAGTTCCAACCATCCAAGAAACATACTTCAGTGCTGCTGACATGGACGATCCACTTCACGAAGATGGCGACTCTCCAGTTCCAGGCATCACGCACAGATATCCGGACAGAGTACTTTTCCTGATCACTGACATGTGCTCAATGTACTGCCGTCACTGTACAAGAAGAAGATTTGCCGGACACAACGACGGTGGTGTTCCAAGAGACAGAATCGACGCTGCAATCGAGTACATCAGAAACACTCC
>JAIOSU010000282.1 GCA_021107455.1 Clostridiales bacterium
TGACAGATGCTTATGCCATCGCCCGTTTTATAAAGGAAGCACAGAAAGTGACTCCAGTTAAACTTTATTTGAAAGGTGATCTGGACAATATCGATTTTACTGGACTTAAGGTCTTTGGAGAAGGCAATTCACGAACTGTATTCGGTGAGATTCTCCAAATCAATCAACTGCTTGAAACAAACAAACATTTAATAGATGATTATGTCCTTGAAAACGACAGAAGAAATTCTGCAATCCCCCTACTTGACATAACTTCAATAGAAGCTAGAATCGAACCGGGTGCCATTATCAGAGATCGCGTTAGCATAGGAAAAAATGCAGTAATCATGATGGGGGCAGTCATCAACATCGGCGCTGAGATTGGTGAAGGCACGATGATTGACATGAACGCTGTAGTTGGAGCGCGAGGGACCATAGGAAAAAATGCTCATATCGGTGCAGGCGCAGTCATTGCAGGTGTGCTCGAACCTCCTAGCAAAACACCAGTAATCATTGAGGACGATGTGCTCATAGGTGCCAACGCTGTAGTGCTTGAAGGCGTGCGAGTCGGCAAAGGTGCAGTCGTTGCCGCAGGTTCGGTCGTGACGGTTGATGTGGCTCCAAACACTGTAGTTGCCGGTTCACCAGCAAAGTTCATAAAAGTAAAAGATGAACAAACCAGTGAAAAAACTCAAATTTTAGATGACTTAAGAAAATAAGGAAGTGCTTAAATGACTCAAATATATGATCAAGATAAGACTTATGTGCTCAATTTATACAACAGACTCAACATCAATATTGTTAACGGTGAAGGTTCCTATCTGTATGATGATCAAGGCAACTCATATCTGGACATGTTCAGTGGCATTGCTGTCAATAATCTGGGTCATGGTAACCCTGCGGTAAAAGCTGCAGTCATAAAACAAATGGATTGCTATTTTCATCTGTCCAACTTTTTCCCTAGCGAGCCCGTTGCTTCCTTAGCTAAAGTGTTGGTTGAGAATAGCTTTGCTTCCAAAGTGTTTTTTTCCAACTCCGGCACTGAGGCAAATGAAGCCGCAATCAAGTTGGCCAGGAAATACGGTCGTTCAAAGCAAATAGACAAAACGGAAATGCTTTCCTTTCATGGGTCATTTCATGGCAGAACGGTCGGAGGCATGACCCTCACAGGACAGGAAAAGTACAAAGAAAATTTTAAGCCGATTCTTCCAGGTGTTTCACACGTTTTATTCAATGATTGTCAGGATCTTGCATCAAAGGTTTCTGATAAGACCTGTGCATTCTTCATTGAGATGATTCAAGGTGAAGGCGGCATAACAGAAGTATCTGAAGAGTTCATGACTGAACTAGTCGAATTATCAAAAAAGCATGACTTTCTGATTATAGTAGATGAGATTCAGACTGGACTTGGCCGAGCTGGCGATTTATTTGCCTATGAGAAATTTGAGTTCACACCTCATATTGTCACGCTAGCTAAATCACTTGGTGGTGGATTGCCAATAGGTGCGATGCTTGTCGCTCCAGAACTCGAATCCGTTCTCTTGCCTGGCGATCATGGTAGTACCTTCGGAGGTAATCCTGTTGCCGCAGCCGCCGGTACAGCAGTACTGGATATTCTCACATCAAATGGCTTTCTAGATGATGTGAAGAATAAAAGTATATACTTGATCAAACGACTAGAAGAAATCGCACTCGCACATCCTGAAATAATAAGGGAAGTTCGTGGAAGGGGTTTGATTATTGGTATCGAAATGTATGACGATCTAGCAAACAAAGTAAAGGCTGAATCCCTCGCAAAAGGACTCCTGCTCAATGTGACACGAGGCAATGTCATCAGACTGTTGCCGCCACTCACTATTAGCTATACTGAGATGGACCTGTTTCTTTCTATCTTCGAAAGCCTCCTATAAAAAAAGCCCTTGTCATTCACTGATTAGCTGAATGACAAGGGCTTAATTTTATTTATTTCTTTTTATTTCCAAATGGAGCACCAATCGGCATAACCACTCTTTTAAATTGATGATTGATCACATTCGCTCCAGCAAGATAAAATGAAAGAATCGCAATCAACAGTTCAGAAATAGCGGCAACTTCATGCATAATCACCGGCATGATTCCAAGTGTACTGAATGACAGACCGATAAACAAAAAGTCGATTAATACAAATATGAAAAACAATGCTTTATTGGTTTGAGTTGCTCCGATTGTCATGAAGATAGAAAAAATCAGGTAACCTAAAAATGCATATCCTAGTTGCTTGGTATCGATGTTGTTCATCAGTGCCTCTCCAAAAAATCCGAGCTTCATCAACCAGCTTGTAGCTACAGCCATCCAAAAGAATGCGTATGCTCCAAAAGCCGTTCCACCGAACAGATTCTCTTTCTTAAAATCGAGAACACTTGCCATCAATTGTGCAAAAGCTCCTAGAAAAATCGCCCAAGGAATTACATAAGCAAAGCCTTCTGTCACTCCCAATTTCTGAGTAGATGCCACCAAAGTGACCATAGCAAGCCCAAATAAACCTAAAGCACTTGGATCTCCTGTTTTTACCGATACATACTGAACTTCATTTTTGATCATAATTTTGTCGCAAGCCTCATAAATAATAACTTTTATGAGAGGATGCTCCCCCTCTCCTTGATAATCTCAACTGTATATTTTTTAACAACAATCGAATTATAACAAGTGAGAGGGATGAAGTCAATCATTATTTATATACTCTAATACGATTTTCCAGTGGCGCAAATACTTTATCGCCTGGTTCTGACTCAGGGTGTCCAAATGGCATCTGAGCAATGAGTTTCCAATTGTCAGGTACATTCCATTCTGATTTCACATCATTTTCAATCAGCTCGTTATAATGTTGCAGTGATCCTCCGAAACCCTCTTCAGCAAGCGCTGTCCAAACAACAAATTGAAGCATTCCGCTGGATTGCTGGGACCAAACCGGGAAGTTATCCTTGTAAAGCGAAAATTGCTCTTGTAGCCCTTCCACAACACTTTGGTCTTCAAAATAAAGTACAGTGCCATATCCATTTTTAAATGAATTGATTTTCTCGTTTGTTGGTTCAAAGGAATCTGCAGGTACAACTTTTCTTAGGGATTCCTTAGTGATATCCCACATTTTGTCGTGTTCTTGATTGAGCAATAGAACTACTCGTGCACTCTGTGAATTGAATGCCGATGGTGTATATTTCACTGCGTGGTCCACGACCTCCCTGATGGTTTGATCTGAAACACTTGTTTTTTTACTGATTGAATAATGTGAACGTCTTTCTGCTACAGCTGTTTTAAAATCTTTTCTCATATTAATGGTCTCCTTTATATTTTTTGTACTAATTAGTGTTATTTATCTTAAATCCAATATATCACTAATTAGTGAACGTGTCAACCCATCATTATATCTTTTATTTCATATTCAATTGTGAGATGTGTGTGATATAATCAAATCTATATGATATAAGAGGAGAAACGAATGAAATCATTTACCGAACTGATCACCAACCCACTACTGATTGAAGGTCTCGCAAAAGATGGAATTACAGTACCAACCGCTGTCCAGTGCGACACCCTTTTACTTGCCCTGGAAAATCACGACCTGATAGTTGAATCCATCACAGGAAGTGGCAAAACACTAGCCTATCTGCTGCCAGCATTTGAAAGAATAGATGTCACATCAAAAGACCTTCATACTATAGTGATTGCACCTACTCATGAGCTTGTCATACAAATCAACAATACTATTAAGACTCTATCCGAGAATTCAGGAATCTCTGTAAAATCCACAACTATAATTGGGGATGTGAACATCAAAAGACAAGTTGAGACACTGAAATCCAAGCCACACATTATTGTTGGTACACCTGGTCGAATTCTTGAATTGATTCAACTCAAAAAAATTAAAGCGCATTCAGTCAATACAATTGTTCTTGATGAAGCCGACAAATTGCTTACGGATTACAACATCGAAACAGTAAAAGCAATCATAAAAACCACCCTAAGAGATCGACAAATCCTATGCTATTCAGCTTCTATCAGTGATCAGGCAATCGAACGTGCAGAAGCATTGATGAAAACTCCAAAGCGCTTCAAACTGAATGAAGAAAGAATCAATTCGGATATTGAACACATATGCATTGTTGTGGATCAACGCGATAAAATGGATACACTCAGAAAAGTAT
>JAIOSU010000138.1 GCA_021107455.1 Clostridiales bacterium
TGGCATCGCATCAAGTGTAAAACGTGCGGCTACTTCAGAAACTCGTTCAGAACCTTTTGTGATAACCAGAAACTGAATGATGACAATAATTACAAATATAATAAAACCGACTATAGCATTTCCACCTATAACAAAGTTTCCGAACGCGGCAATAACATCTCCAGCTTCACCAGTACTGAGTATGTATCTGGTTGTGGAAATGTTAAGGGCGAGCCTAAACATGGTCGTTATCAGCAATATGGAAGGAAATACACTGAATTCCAGAGTCTCCTTGACAAACATGGATAAGACCAGTATGGTCAATGCCAATGATATGTTGAGTGCTAAAAAAAAGTCCAGAAAATTGAGCGGAATTGGTATGATAATCAGCATTATGATGATTATGACCAGTGCCGCAACACCGATGTCACTAAAACGCATTTATTGCCTCCTAAGCGTCTTTTTTGAGTGTATATACATATGCCAAAACTTCAGCGACAGCCTCATAGAAATCGGGAGGTACAAATGTACCGATATCCACAGATTTGTATAACGCTTGTGCAAGTGGTTTGTTTTCAACAATAGGCACCTTGTTCTCTGTGGCTACCCTTTTGATATTTTGTGCGATCAAATCTTGTCCTTTGCCTACTACGACTGGAGCATCACCCTTATTGGTGTCATATTTGATGGCAACTGCAAAATGAGTTGGATTTGTGATGACGACATCCGCTTTAGGGATTTCCTGCATCATTCTACTCATTGCGAATGCTCTTTGTTTCTCTTTGATTTTAGCTTTTAGTTGAGGATCCCCTTCGCTTTGTTTATATTCATCTTTGACTTCTTGTTTTGTCATCATGATATCTTTTCTGTTCTTCCATCTTTTGAAAGCAAAATCAAATACCGCAATCACAAGCAAAATAAGTGCAGACCTTATAACTACACCAAAGACCATATCCCACATGACAACTACAATTTGACCAGTCTCAAGTTCCATTGTAATCAGCAGTTCGCTGAGTCGAGTGTTCAAATACACCACAGAAACATATATGATCAAAGTAGCTTTAAAAACGGACTTCAACATCTCAACCAAAGATCGGGATGAAAACATATTTTTTAATCCCTTTAAAGGATTGATTTTACTCAATTTAGGTTTAATGGTTTCTACAGTGAACAAAACACCAACTTGCATATAAGAAAGCAGAACTCCTATGACCATAGCGACTACAAGTGGTGGCAATTACAATTTAAAAATGAGTAAAACCGTTTCTTGCCAAAGCAAGTTGATCCCATTTCCGGAATAAAGCAGTGATGTGTCTTCAGAAAGATGCATCGCAAACCGATAAAAACCAAACATCTCATCGATATAAAACTGACTTAAAAATGAGAGAGTAGCAAAAACAGCAAGTAGGGACAGAGCACCGTTTAAATCTTTTGACTGTGCAATCTGACCCTTTTCCCGTGTGTCTTTTATTTTTTTTGAGGTGGGTTGCTCTGTCTTCTCCTCAGAAAAGAGCTGTAGATCAAAATACTTAAGCATGAGTCACCTTCTTATGGGAATAGACTGAAAAACTTTTGCACATAATAGAATCCTGAATGAAGGATTTCTGAAAAAATCTCATAATAAAATGGCATCAACATGATGAAAAGCAAGAAACCGAAAAATATCTTAAATGGCATACCCAATATGAACACATTCATTCCCGGCATTGCTTTTGCAAGAAGTCCAAGGATTATATTAGCAATCAATACTGTGATTATGAATGGGGCGGCAACCTGAAATCCGATAACGAAAGTCTGTGCAAGAATTTCGAGAATCAACGCATATGCATTGAATGCAAAGAAATTCGACCCAAGCGGAATACGCTCATATGAAACGACTAGGGCTGTAATCAATTGATGATGTAGATTGAGTTGCAAAAAAATCAATATGGAAAAAATATAAAACAAGTTTGCAGTGATTGGAATCTGAGATTCATCCATGGGATTGACCACGTTCACCATTGCGAATCCAAGGTCCCTATCGATAATATCTCCTGCAAAATAAACAAAATTGAAATAAACAGTAAGAATGATTCCGATAAAAAGTCCTATGAAAATCTCACCTGTCAAATGGTAGGCAAAATCCCACACATTACTGACATCGTAAAGTATATTTGAAGTCACAAGTGGGTTGATTAATATTGTAGTAAACAGTACCAAACCGATTTTGATGGGCACAGGATAATTTCGACTGCCAAAAAATGGTGCGGTGAAAATCATACCTGCCAATCTTGCGCCTACTAAGATCAAATCCAACAAGGGTAACGAATATTGCATGAAATCCCCCTAATATATGATTAAGTCGATCATATTCATTATTTCGTTAGTGAACTGAACCAATGAATTGATGATCCAAGATCCAGTGAACATCAAAACCAAAAAAACAACGATGATTTTCGGCACAAAAGCCAATGTGGCTTCTTGTATCTGAGTCGTTGCTTGAAAAATCGCTATAAGAAGGCCTATTAAAAGACCACTTAGAAGCATTGGCGCAGAGAGAACCAGTATGATTTTAATTGCTTCCGAAAATAAATCTATAATCATTTCCTCAGTCATATCGCACCTCTATCACCTTATACTCAAAATCAATTTTTCAACCATCAGATGCCAACCATCCACCATTATGAACAGCAAAATCTTAATAGGTAATGAAATCATTACTGGAGGCAACATCATCATACCAAGTGCCATAAGTGTGGATGCGACTATCATATCCACAACTATGAATGGTACAAATATCAAAAAACCAATCTCAAAACTGAGTTTGAGTTCGCTGATTATAAAAGCCGGCACTACAACTGTCAAAGGTATATCGTCATTCGTTTCCACAGTATCTATATCCGCAATATCCAAAAAAAGCGCTAAATCTTTGGAACGTACTTGTCTCAACATGAACTCTTTAAAGGGTTCAGATGCAGAGTCAACCGCTTCTTCCAAAGTTACAGTGCCTTCAGATAATGGAACATATGCGTTTTCGTAAGCATCAGTAAAAACCGGGCTCATGACAAAAAAAGTCAAAAATAAAGCCAGGCCAATCAATGTCTGATTTGGTGGTGTGGATTGCAGCGAGAGCGCTCTTCTTACAAAACCAAGTACAATAACAATTCTTGTAAAGGATGTCATCATAATCAGTATGGATGGCGCAAGTGAAAGAACAGTCAACATGATCAAAATCTGAATACTGTTCGCGATTTCCACATCTCCATTTTCACCACTGATGCTTATATTGATGTCCGGTAAACCAATAGTGGTTGCTCCAAATGTTGGTGCCCCAAACTGTAGCAAAACCAACACAACAAAAAAAAGCAACAAAGTTTTTTTCATTCCCCCAAAATCATTCATCCCTTGATTCCTTATCTTTATCTCTTTTTATTATGGATTTCTTAAGTTGATCAACAAACGATGTACTTTTTACATCTTCCTTGACAAATTGTTCATGGGTCAAGTCCTCACGTTTATCAATCAGATGAATACCACTTTTGTCCATGGCCAGCACATAAAAAATATTCTCTAATTCCACTAATAACAAACTCTTATCGTTTGAAAGGAGGGTTCTTTCCACCACTTTAATGCGTCTGTCCTTCAAAGAGATATAATTTTTCTTAGTTATAGCCTTAGAGAATATCCATAATATGCATATAAATAATGTGGCTACAATAATGTATCTTATTGTAAACCACAAATCATCCGTTCGATTATAACTTGTAAGCGCATAGGTGAGATTGTACATACAAAATCACCTATCCCAATACTTTCTTAACCGCTTCAATTACACGATCTGCTTGAAATGGCTTCACAATAAAATCGCGTGCACCGGCTTGTATGGATTCGATTACCATAGCTTGTTGGCCCATAGCCGAACACATTACTACTTTTGCATTTGGATCAAACGATTTGATTTCTTTAACAGCTTGGATTCCATCTACCTCAGGCATTGTGATATCCATGATCACGAGTTCAGGTCTGAGTTCCTTGTATTTCTCAATCGCCTTTTGACCATTCTCCGCTTCACCGACAACATCGAATCCATTTTTTGTTAAAACATCCTTAATCATCATCCTCATAAATGCTGCATCATCAACAACTAATATTGTATTAGCCATAATTGTCCTCCTTAAAACTATTCATTAACTCTTCTCGGTATTATGATATCGGTAATTCTTATGCCGTAGTTCTCATCTACAACCACTACCTCACCTTTTGCGATTCTTTTACCATTGGCAAGTATATCCAGTGGTTCTCCAACAAGGCGATCTAGTTCAATCACCGTTCCAACACCAAAATCAAGAATCTCATTGATTTTTTTACCCGTTTTACCGAGTTCAACCGTGATTTCAAGAGGAACATCCCGAATCAAGTCTATATCATTATTATAATACATTTGAGCAGAATTGCTATCAAAATTTTCGAACTGAAGTGGCACCGCGTTTACTTTTTCCCCGGCTACTCTCTGTTTTGGCTCATCATCCTCATAATAATAAGCTTGTTTAGGAGGTTCAGCCTTAGGAGTAACTTTCTCTTCAGCAGGCATTTCTGCAGTACGTTTTGGAGCTTCAACCTTCGGTTCCGGTTGAGGTTTACCACCTATCAATGTGGAAACCATCTGCTTTGCGACCTGAATAGGAAGCACTTGCATGATTTCACTGTCAATAAGATCTCCTACAGTCATTCTAAATGATATTTTGACAACACGATCATCTTCATTTACACCGAATTGAGCATAATCCAGTTCAGCGATTTTATTATGAAAAGCCTCCGGTGGTGAAATATCTATTTTTTTGCCTAGCATTTCTGATAATGATGTCGAAGAAGATCCAATCATCTGATTCATTGCTTCACTGATGGCACTCAGATGTAGGTCATTTAGCTCACTTGATATGTTCGATCCATCGCCGCCCATCATGAGGTCAGTAATGATTTTAACATCTTTCTCATGTAAAATCAGAAAGTTTACACCTTCAATACCCATCTTATATGTGATATTGATGAGTACAGATGGATCTTTGAACTCTTCCGCCATTATTTTCATAGTGGTTTCATAGACTTTTGGTGTTGTTATCGTTACTTTTTTATTAAGCAAAGTGAAAAGAGTTGTTGCAGCTGTTCCCATGCTTATATTGCCTACTTCTCCAATGGCATCTGCTTCTTCTTCAGTCAATTCAGCAACATCCATCGATTTTGAAATCGGACTACCGCCGCCTAACAAAGCATCTATTTCTTCTTGAGAAAGCATATCAGTCATTTAATTCATCTCCTTCCTCTACTACTTCAGTAATCATAACTGCTACATTCTTTTTCTTGATCCCTGGTTTACCACGGAACTTTAGTTGATTCTCGACAAATATTTCAAATGGTTGATCCACGCTCTGATTCAGAAGTATGATATCACCCTTTTGCAGGTTGAGCAGCTCTGAAATGGATATGGTCGATTGTCCCACTACTGTGGACAAATTGAGTCTTGAACCGCTGATGCCCGATTCAAGCGCGCCACGTTCCTCCTCAGTGACATCTCTTTTGTTGCTGGTCGCAAACCAAAGCCTCGAACTTAAACTTGGTAGAATAGGCTCTATGACGAAATGAGGAATACAGACATTAACCATCCCCTCAACATCCCCTATGTGGATATTAAATGTCACTAGTGCTATGGATTCAGCCGGGGATACAATTTGAGCAAATTGTGAATTTGTTTCTATGTTCTCAAGCTTTGGCCTGAGCTCTACAATATTGCCCCAAGGTTCCTTTAGCAAATTGATGAATTTGATGAGTATGTTTCTAAGTAAAGTCATCTCTATTTCAGTAAGAGACCTACTTTCTTTCGATACGCCTCTAGATTTGCTGCTGCCACCCAAAACCCGTTCAATCATCGTATACGCTATGTCTGATGATACATCTATAATGATTTGACCGTCAAACGGTGAGAAATCCACAATACCCAAAATTGCCGGATTGGAAATGGAGTTACTGAACTCAGTATAGATCAAACTTTGGACAGAAATGACGTCCACTTCAATATATGTTCTTAAATATCCGGAAAGGAAGTTGTTTAAGAGTCTAGAAAAATTTTCATGTATGATTTCAAGTGTGCGGAGTTGGTCTTTTGCAAATTTATCAGGTCTACTGAAATCATATTTTCGAACCTTGCGCTCTTTTTTGTCTTCCTCAATGTCCCGAACGTCCACCTCACCGGTACTAAGCGCCGCGAGCAGTTCATCTATCTCATTTTGAGACATTACATCTGACATAAAACCACCTCCTCGTCTTGAGATTTATTATTATTGATGTATGAATTAAAACTATGTCAAAATAATTATCGGCAACATATCGTTATTTCTTAACCCTGAACCACAAAAGGTTGTATATATATATTGGTTATGACTTCTTCGTCAGTTTCCAGAACTTCGATGACCATGTCCATGATACGGTCTCTCAA
>JAIOSU010000321.1 GCA_021107455.1 Clostridiales bacterium
AAAACCGACCCAAAATAAGGGTCGGTTACGCTATTCGCTCATTTGGAGGCAAGCGTCCATATAGCCTCCAAAATCATGGCTCCCAATTGTGATTACTTCAATTGAAACTGCCATATTTTATTATACTACACATATCAAGATACCCAATAAATCAATTTTTTAACAGGGTTGTTACGTATTTCAAAAATCTGTGTTACGCATCACTGTAATAAAACCGTCCATTATCTCATGACTCACATTAAAGCCTTTACTTTTGTAGAAATTGAGTGCACTTGAGTTTCCATTTGAAACATATATAAATATATCTTTAATTTCAACATGATTATTCAGCCAGCTTATTGATTGATCAAATAGCTTGCTACCGATTCCTATTCCTCGATACTCCTCTTTGATAAAAAACTGAGATAAACATCCTACAAAATCACCATCGACTGAATCCATGTCAAAAAATTGCCCAAAAGGGCCACTTGCATATACGTTCTTGTTTGCTATATTGGAATAAGCATAAGCTATAACACTTTCATCATCCTTTGCGACAATCAAATAGTTGTCTCTTGCACCTTTCAATGATGGCAATAACCGAGTTTCAAAGGACATAGTATCAAAACGTTCAGGTTCAATATAAGCTTTTGATTTCTGAAATAACATAAGTTCATTGCAAAGATCTCTTACTGCATCAATCTTGTCGAATCCGAGTTCCTCATAAGTAATGCTCATTAATTTCTCCTTTCAGTTGACAAGTTGCTTGTTTTAATTACAATTATAACTAACACTCTATAAATGACAAGTATGCAATATTAACTGTTTAAGTCAGTTAATACTGAGTAAAGGAGAATTTTATGAACAAATACAATGATTGCCCACTGACCTTCACAATGAAAATCATAGGCGGTAAATGGCGTCTTCCTATTCTTTGGGCAATTCACAAACAAGAAGTGATTCGTTACAATGAACTTAAGCGTCAAATAGAAGGAATAACCAATATGATGTTGACTCAATCTCTCAAGGAGCTTGAGAGCTATGGCCTATTGATTCGAAAGCAATATCCTGAAATTCCACCAAGAGTGGAATATATGCTTTCTGAAGATGGAAAAACATTAATTCCATCGCTCAAACAATTGGCAGAATGGGGAAAATTAATGCAACAAAAAATCACTCAATCTCAAGCACCATTTTGATGATATCCACATCTCTAGTACTGTCGCATTTATGCGTTTGCCAGATTGCCTTATAACCCGAAATCTCAAAGATGCTGTCTTGAATTTGATTTTTGAGCTGAGCATAATAGACTTCTCTGACATAATCTCCAATCCGTACATTTTTATCGTTCGAAAGAATTGTTTGCTCGAAGGGTGTTCTTGCCCCATGAATGACAATCTCAATGAGATTGGCTCTTAAAAAGCCTTGAACTTTGCTAGGACCTTTGCCGGTTGTCGACTTAAGTATTTTTGCGATTTCTGTTTCAATTCTTCTCTCAAGATTTTTGCTTTCCTCCACAGTCAATGAAAAGACCATGTTCTTTCTGTTGTTTGAAATCTTCTGACATACACTTTCCAGCATATTGTTGAATGTCTCCAGGTCGATTGGTTTGAGCAAATAGCGATTGATCCCAATCTCAATGGAGGACTGCATGAGCTCAACATCGCTTAACGCGGTAGTGATCACAATAGGGATGGCAGTGTTGCTCTTTCTGATTTCTCTAGCCATCTCTATTCCGTCCATGACAGGCATTTTTAAATCCGTTATGATAAAGTCCACTGGATAGGTGGCGAACTTCTCAAGTCCTTCCTTTCCGTTCGATGCCACAATAACACTTTTCACACGCCTTTTAAGAAATGTAGTGATTTCCTCTCTTAAAACCGGTTCATCTTCTATATAAAGCACATTTAATCCTGATAAAATTTCATTGTTCATAAGGACAACTCCTTCATATTCATTATTGTTGGTCGAGTGGAATGGAGATCATGACACTCAGTCCATTCTTGGTATTGGAAGCTTTTATGGTGCCAGAGAAGTTCTTCTCAACGATGACTTTTGATATATAAAGCCCTAGTCCTGTTCCATTTTGAGCATCCTTCGTTGTGAAGTACATATCAAACAACTTGTCTAGATGCTCTATATCCGTACCACCTGCTGAGTCTTCAATCTCCAAATGAACAATTCCTTCATATTTGGAGATGTTGATCCAAACATGGCGTTCACATGTTCCATTGTGAATGATCGCATCAATGGCATTTTTAAGAATACTGAAAAGGACTTGAGACAATTGATTGGGTCTGCCATGCATCAACAAATCCATTTCCAGATCATAATGGATTTCTATGTTATTAAGTCTGATTGTCTCTTTAAGGAAATCGAGAGTTCTATCCATAACACTGGAAATCAGAAAGTCCTTTGTGTCGATTTTAGGATCGAAAAAGAATCTGAAATCGTCTATTGTATTCGACATGAACTTCACGAGTTCTTCGTGTCGTATGCCTTGTGACATCAAAAATGCCTCATCCAGTTCTCCATATTTGTATGCATCGATAAGATTGCTGTAAATCATGGCGATCCCACTAAGGGGCTGACGCCATTGATGAGCTATACTGCCAATCATCTCTCCCATAGCAGCCAGACGAGACTGATAAATCATCAAGGCTTCTTTCTTTTTACTCTCTTCCATTTCTTGTTCAAACATTTTTTTCATGCTGATATCGCGTGAAATCATGACGATTTGCTTTTGATTTTCACTGACCATCACTCGTGCGTTGATCTCAACGGGTATTGTATGTCCATCTTCACCAATCAATAAATCTTCAAAGATCGCGTTATCCGTATGATCAAGGGTCTTGAGTATGTCAGAAAATTCTTGTTCGGTCAGCATTGTGCTTATGTTGAAATAACTTTTACCATAAAGCGTTTCTTTGCTATAACCAAGTGATTTGACTACTTTTGTGTTGACTTCGATAATCTCTGCTTCCGGAGTTCTGGAAACAACAAATATACAATCCGATCCCGATTCGAAAATCTTCTCAAACTTGTTCTTGCTGCGGGTCAGCTCCTCATTGAGTGATTTGACAGTAGTCAATAGGGCGCGTTCTTTTTCGATCAATGCTTTGTCACGTCTGAATCTGTAATAGACAAAGGCGGATGTCACGAAAGTAAGAATGATAATGAAGTTGATGATGATGATAGTATATGTTCGCTCTCTAAGAAATTCCACAACCTCAACATAATCTTTTGACACATTGACGATCCAGAAATCCGATCCAATCCGAGCTGGTGCGTAGGCACTGAATTTTTTGACACGCTTTTGGTCGTTATCTGTGAACCAAAGAGAGTGGTATATTCCGACCCCAGATTCACCATTCTTTTGCTTCTCTACAAGCAATTCAAGTTCCGACCAGTCAAAGTCCGGATAAGCCGAGGTTCGTGCCTCAATGACATTTTCACCGATATCTTCAATATTGGGATGCATAATGAGTGTACCGGAACTATCCTTGACCGATGCGTAACCTTTTTCACCTGCTCTCACTGGAGCAACAAACAAGTGATAGATAGTGTTCAGCCTGATCTTGGTATAAAGAACAGCAGACAGTTCCCCATTCATTATAACCGGATGAAGGATGTTGACATAAAGCTGATCAGATTCTTCATAAATTTTACCGACCTCTTGAGTACCGAGCTCTCTTTCGTTAATTCCTCTGATTCGTTCCAAATCGGTATTGATATAGGTGCTGAAATCTGTTGTTGGGTAGGTATAGATTTCATTGCCTTCCATGTCCACTAGACGGATCAATTCAATATTTTTACTTTGTATCGTATAGTAATCCTCAAGGTTTCTAAAGGGATCCTCGGCATATCCGACTTCGTCAAAGCCTTCAAAGTCTCTGACAAACGATCGACTTTTGGTCAAGATCTCTAAATTATGCAATTGATAAGTGAAGAAATTCTCGACACTTTTAGCCACTGTCTCTACAAGAGATAGAAGCTGTTGTTGTTCTATTTCAATGACATTGTCTTGGATTCGTTTATAATTCTGATAAGATACCATTACGATGACCACCATCACGGCAAGTGCCACCAAAATTACTATGCCTGTCTTGAGTTGATCCGCTTTCCTTTTCATGGGTCATTTCCTTTTCGTTTTTTTTCATTATATGCAAAACTTATCATAAGTACAATACAACGGCAAAAAGCCACCTAAGGTGGCTAATGTGGATTAAGCTGTCTCAACTGCTTTTTTGGGGGGAAAAAGTTTTGATAAGCTTTTCTTGATCATTGGAAATCCAACAAATATGATTGTGATTGCGATCAACGATATTGCAAGTGGTGAGCCCCAGAAAATCTCCAAGGAACCATTTGAAATCTTTGTTGCCTGCCTGAAAGATTGCTCCATAGTACCGCCGACTATAACCGCCAATATCATTGGTGCCGTAGGAATTTTCGCGATATTCATAAAATATCCGAGAAGACCAAACATAATCATTATATAAAAGTCGATTACTGAATTTGAAATTGCATATGTGCCTACAAATGCAAGACCCAGTACAAGCGGATAAAGTACTTTTGGAGGTATGGATAACACTCTTACAAGAATACCCGCCATAGGAATATTAACGATTGCAAGAATGAAACTACCGATAATCATACTTGCAATAAGGCCCCATGCAACATCCGGATGCTGTGTGAATAATAAAGGTCCCGGTTGGATTCCGAGCATCAGCAGCGCACCCATCATGACAGCAGTGGTTCCCGATCCAGGTATTCCTAGAGTAAGCATTGGGATGAGTGCTCCTACTGAAGCGGCGTTGTTGGCCGCTTCTGGGGCTGCAAGTCCAATGATTTCACCTTTACCGAAATTTTCAGGCGTTTTTGAAAGTTGCTTTTCGTTATTGTAAGCCATAAGTGATGCCATTGTTCCGCCGGCACCAGGCAGTGCTCCAACTATAAATCCTAGCGGTGTGCTTCTCAAGATGGAAGGCCATGATCTTTTCCATTCATCTTTTGTGATCCAAATCTTTCCAAATTTCTTTTGTTGAATCTTTTTACCACTGTTGATCTCAGAATAAGCTTTGAAAACCTCGCCTATTGCATAAAGTCCTATGATTACAACAAGAAAATCAATACCTGATTGAAGTTCCAATATATTGAATGTGAATCTTGAGATTCCGGACTGGGCATCAATTCCCACAGTAGCAACAGCAAGTCCTATCATTGTTGCAATAAATCCTTTGAGCATATTGCCCTTTGACATGGATGAAGTCATTGAAAGTGCCGCGACCATCAGTAGAAAGTATTCAGCTGGACCAAATTTAAGTGCAAATTTGGCAACTGGTGTCGCGAGTACGATCAAGAATACAACAGAGATCAATCCACCGATAAAAGATGCTATCGCACTGATTGCAAGTGCAGATTCCGCTTTGCCGTTCATGGCCATTGGATAACCGTCAAATGTCGCTGCAAGCGCTGCGCCATCGCCAGGTGTATTGATGAGAATCGAACTTCTCGAACCACCGAACATCGCACCGTAATATACTCCTGCCATAGTGATCAATGCACCAGTTGGAGACATTGAAAAGGTCAGCGGAAGCAAAACTGCGACGCCAGTTGCAGGGCCAAGTCCAGGAAGCATACCTACAATTGTTCCAAGTATTCCTCCAAATGTTACAAGTACCAAATTGATTGGTTGCATTGCAATCAGCAAACCATCAAATAAAAATTGTAAAATATCCATAATGCGCCTCCTAAATGTTCAAAATAGGCGTCATAGGTAATGATATGCCTAATAGATAGAAAAATACATAGTAGACCATAACGCTGAATATGAATGAAATGATGATGTTTCTACGAATCTTTTTACGATCGAGCACTGTCATGATGAACCCGACGAACAAGAATGTGGAAATGACATAACCGAGATGTTCATATACAATCGCATAGACAATTGCTGAAACAACGGTCAACATGATCATTTTTCTGCTTAATATATCGTTATCTGTAGTTTTTTCTTTGATCAAGGCAAAGGCTCTTTTAGTGGACGCCATGTCGCTCTTGAGCATGAGCATAAGTCCAAACAACACCATACCTGCTGCAAGAATCAATGGGAATATTGATGGTGCCAATGGGTCACCCATTGGGCTTCTTTTAAGATTGTATGACATAACGCCATAAATAAGTCCGAATATAACCGAGATGCTTCCCGATAAAAAATCAAAGTTCGCTTTCTTTTGCTTTTCCATAAAACCTCCAAGTTAAGGGGGATTTGAGAGCCCATAGGGGCTCTCACCAAATATTTGATTAGTTGTTGACCAATAGACCGATTTCTTCCAAAATTACTTTATAGTCTTCATTCGTTTTCTTAAGGAACTCAGTAAACTCTTCTTTTCCGAGGTATGCTGGAGCCCAACCGTGCTTAGCCGCTTCAGTTTTCCACTCTTCAGTCTCTACCATTTTGGCTAAAGTCTCTTGCCAGAACTCAACCGCATGCTCAGGCATTTCAGGAGCACCAAAGAGTCCTCTCCAGTTTTCAAAGACCACATCGATGCCTTGTTCTTTGACTGTTGGAATTTCAGCAAGTACGCCTTCGCCAACTCTTTCGCCGGCAGTAACTGCAAGTGCATTTAAATCTCCACTTTCAACAAGTGCCTGAATATCTCCAAGACCAGTTGTTAAAAGATCGATGTGACCACCAAGGATTTGAGCTGTAGCCGTTCCATCTTGGAAGCTGATGTAATCAATTTCTTTAAGGTTTTCTACGCCAGCAGCTTTTGCTACTATAAGAAACTGGATATGGTCCATGGAACCAGCAGCAGAGTTTCCACCGATTTTAACGCTCTTTGGATCTGCCTTAAGTGCTTCCATAACTTCAGTGATATTTTTGTATTCAGAATCTTTAGGTACTGCAAAAGCACCATAATCTGTGATAAGTCTTGCAAGTGGTGTTGTATTTTCATAGCCATATTCACTTGAACCGTTGAGTTCAATCAACAAAATTGGCGGTGAATAAACAGAAATCAATTTTTCAGAACCTTTTTGGGTTTGCATGTATGCAAGGTTGACTCCGCCACCACTACCGGCATTGTTTGTTACAGGCATTGGAACACTCACGAGATCAGTATCCTTAAGTACTTTTGCAACTGTTCTGATAGTAAGGTCCCAACCACCACCTGCACCAGATGGTGCGATGAATTCAAGTGCTCCCTTTGGATAGCTTGCTGCATCTGATGTTGCTGCCCCCGTACATCCTGTCAACGTCATAGCACCTACAACAGTGAGTGCCATCATTGTAGACAATGCTTTTCTAAATTTCATATTTTTCCTCCTCAACCCAATAGTTTTATTTATCCAAAAGCGTTTGCGCCTTTAAGATCATGAATTCCATAAGTGCCTCTTTTGAATGTCTTTGAGTTCTTGCACAGACATAAGCTGGTTCGTCACATAAGAAGCACTTTCTATGTCCCAAATCATAGTCACTTCGGGACAAGCCTTTAAAATCAATATCAATGACATCAAGATCCACCAATCTACCGATGGCTTCATCGTTTTCAATATCGATCATTTCTCTTTTGATGGCTTTTGCGGGACCTTTTACTGCGATAATCCGCAGATGTTCATAATACTCAAACCCCAAAAGTTCTTCCAAAATCTCATAGTCAAATCCCAGTTGGTCAAGATGCTCATAGAGTAGCTTTTCGGCTTCGCTAAAAAGGACGTTAGACCATTTCGGTTTCTTATCACTACCTGGAATATTGAGCCTGAGTGTTACCACTGGTACCTGGTGATCCATTATGAATTGCTCGATCCGTTTAGCCTTCAGTTCTTTTTCAAGTAATCTTTGATGCATCACAACGTGTTCTTCCTTTGCCTGATCGTATCAATGATTGATCCGTCCCGATATTCGATTTTTGCAACTATACGCTCTTCAAACTCAATTGGCACGGGCTTTCCGACCAATCGATCCACTTTCTCAAGTAAGTCATCCATTGTGACAAGTGGCAAAGTGGTCTTTTCCAAGATTTCCAGAAGGTCTTTTCTTCTTGGATTCACTGCAATTCCACGTTCTGTCACAAATATGTCAACGGTATTTCCCGGTGTGATCACAGAAGTAACTTTTTCCACCACAGTTGCCAGTCGACCTCTATATAGTGGTGCCACCACAATAGTCACTTTGGCCGATGCCGCCGTATCACAGTGACCTCCAGAAGCGCCCATGATGACGCCGTCCGAACCAGTCATGACATTGACGTTGAAATCAGTATCGATTTCCAGTGCACTGAGAATGACGAAATCGAGCATGGATGCCATACAGCCCTTGTTGGATGGATTCGCATATTGTGATGCGCTGATTTCTATATGGTTTTCATTTTTTGCAATAGATGCTGTAGATGTAAGATCAAAACTTTGAACGTCATATAGACATCCCACAAAACCTTCTTCAAGAAGTTCAACCATTGGCTGAGTGATACCGCCAAGTGCGAAAGAAGCTTTAATATCATTGAGTTTCATATTTTCTTTCAGGTAACGTGTCACCGCCAGCGATGACCCACCAGATCCCGTTTGGAACGAAAATCCTGTTTTGTATAACGGTAGGCTCATGATGGTGTTAGCCGCGTATTCAGCAATTTTCAGTTCCTTCGGATTTTTAGTGAAACGTGTCGCACCTGATGCGATTCCGTTTGGATCACCTATTGAGTCCAAAACAACCACGGAATCCACTAGATCCTGAGTGATGCTTGGTTTGATATTGGGATAGTCACACAAATCATCTGTTATCAAAATCACTGTATCTGCATATTTTGCGTCCACTATAGCGTATCCGAGTGATCCACACTGTGTATATTTACCGTTTCCACTGGCATTACCCATTTTGTCACTCCTTGGAGCGGCCAAAAATGCCACATCGATTTTAACTTCACCGGCTTCAATCGCTCTTGCCCTTCCACCGTGACTTCTGATGATGAGTGGTGTTCCAAGTTTTCCATCTGATACAAATTCCGCCAATTTCCCTCTAAGACCACTCGTGTGGATTTCTCTCACGACTCCAGATTCAATATGGCCAATCAGTGGCTCATGTACTTTCCCAAGTGAACTTGGTATGATGGTCAGATTTTTGATCCCGAGCTCTGCGATTTGGTCCATTACAGTGTTGATGATATAATCACCCTCCCTGAAATGGTGATGGAACGATATGGTCATTCCGTCTTTAAGATCCGCTCTTTGAATGGCTTCCCTCAAAGAACTTGTGACTTTGCCGACGCCATCGAAAGGTCCCTTATATGGCTTGATCATTTTTCCATGTATTCTATTCATAAGTCACCTGCTTGCCTTTTTAAGTTCTATGATTCTGATGGCTCTGTCCACGATCGGTTTGTCTATCATCTTACCCTTTAAGGAAATGACCCCAAGACCTTTTGCTTCCGCCTCTTTTATAGCTTCAATGACTGCCTGAGCATGTGTCACTTCATGTTCGGTCGGTGTGAAGATTTCATGGACTATAGGAATCTGTCTTGGATTGATCACAGATTTTCCATCAAAACCAAGTTGTTTGATCAATCTGACTTCATTATCAAAGTTTTCTATATCTTCAACATCTGAAAAAACTGTATCCAGTGCTGCGATTCCTGCGGATCTTGCCGCATTGAGCAGTTGTGATCTTGCATATATGAGTTCAATCCCTGACGCTGAACGTGTCGTCTTGAGGTTTGTGACATAATCTTCCGCACCAATTGCGATTCCAACGAGCCTTTTGGATGCATGAGCGATTTCATGTGCGTTCATGATTCCGAGCGCACTTTCCACTGCTGCCATCATTTTTATACTTCCGGTTTCGAGTCCATATTTTTTCTCATATTGTTCAATCAGGATTTCTACAGCTTTTACATCCTGAACGGTTTCCGTTTTAGGAAGTCTGATGACATGTATTCCAGCAGCCACCATTGCCTCAATGTCTCTTTCGCCGTATGGCGTGTCCAGTCCATTGACTCTACACACCAGTTCAACCTCTCCAAAGTCAAGTTGTTTTAAAGCCTCGTAAACAAGGTGCCTGGCTGTATCTTTTTCCTTAAGTGAAATGGAATCCTCGAGGTCGAACATGATGCTGTCCGCACCGTAAATCATTGAATCCGCTATCATTCCAGGATTGCTGCCAGGGACGTAAAGCATTGTCCTTCTGAGTCTGTCCTTATTTGTCATGGTGGATCACACTCCAGTCTTCAAGGATTTCTCTTCCAAGTGCCCTCATCACCGCACTTTCCACACGAGCTTTAATCGTGCAATCAAGAGCGCCGCGGTCGACAGCATTCACTGTGACACCTTTAAGGTTGTGTTTATCAAGCACACCACTTATTAAGGATTTGATTTGATCCCCGAACTGCATTTCAACAACACTTTTAAGATAGATCTCGTTCGTGCCTATTTCGTTGGTCTCTATGCGAATTTGAATATCACATGAATCCAATGTGCCTGCACTTGATGACTTTACTATTTCCATCATTTCCTCCTAAACTGACTCTCAATGTCTTGAATCTGATTTCTGTATGGCTTCAATTATTGGTTTTGCATCTTTCGATACCAGAAAATCAAATGTCGTTTTGGGAACAAAAGACTTAGCTGCCTTTAGTTCACCCTCTTTAATGAACTTTCTCACCATTGATGCGCTGATGGGTGCCTCACCGATTTTTTTTCGGGGAATTTCGCAAACCTCAACACCGAATCTTGTAAGAACTTCCTTCATGGTCTCGTTGTAGATTTCTGTGGTTCCACAATAAGGCTCTGTACCTATGAATCTCTTTTTTATATTGAGTGCTTTCGCAAAATACCTTGCGAAGATTGTTATATCGAGTTTGGCTTGAAGCTTGGTGGCACTGTCCGGTGCCTTCAGAAAGTAATTTGGAAAAGTCGCTCCTGAGATGATGTAGTTGCCTCCATTCAAAACGTATACGTTTTCAATGTGACTTGTGCCCTCTTTGATCAGGTTCATTCTCGTATCAAATGGGAAAACCGACTTTTCAGTTGAGACTACAAATACGTAAAGGAAATCACAGTGTGCTGCAGCATACTCAATCAGGTATTGATGACCAAGCGTGAATGGATTGGCATTCATTACAATTGCACCGATTTCTTCATGTCCAGTTTTAAGTCGTTCTATCGTTTTCACAAAATTCCTGATGCCATCGGGTTTTCTCTCAAGCAAAACCACACTATCATGTTCTACCTCTGCTCGATCCACCTCGTAAAATCCAATATTTTGAAAGGATCTGACCGCATCAGATTTCGTATAGATGAAAATATTGCCATGACCTGAATCATAGAGTATTTCCATGATATCGTTCATCATCTCTGAAAGAGTGTTCGAACCTTGTTTATGTTTTGCTATGGCAATGCTCCGGATCGTACTTCCAGCAACAGATGCTGTTCCAACCAGTTTATCTCCTTCGAAATAACTGTAGGTTTGATCCACAAATGGATCCAGCTTTATCCCTTGATTCTCCAGCAAATCAAGGATATCTTGCCACTCTATGTCATTTTCATCTATTTTTCTCAGCTCACTCGATTTGAACACTTGTCGTCCACCTCTTTTAAACAAAAAAAATCAGTATACAAAATCAAAGATTTCGCATACTGATCGTTAAGGCTTTGCGGCCTTTCATTATCCGTAATATTCACTTAATCAAACTGCCGTCCCGTCAAAACAACTCCTAATCATTTCGACTTGAACTTAAGCATTATTGTAATAGAAACTTGAACAAAATGCAACTTTTTTTTTAACAAATAAAAACATTTGTATTAATTGTTCTTAATCCAGTACAAAAATAATGCTACAGCAACGAGATCCGCACTGCCTCCGTGACTGATTCTATGAGCGATACACCACTCGTCGTACTGGGAGATCATTTCTCTACCTTTTTCTGTTGTCATTGCACCGACTTCCAAAATAGATTTGGCAAATGCCTGACTTTCTTTGAGAATCATAGGACTATGTCTGCCGATCACATTTGAATCCTCTAAATCTGCAATGATAGCAAGAAGCGATCCAATCATCGCATCATTGATGCTCAGCCCCATTTTAAGACCCGACTCAAGTGCGGGAAGACCTTTGGTCCTCACGGTTTCAAAACCCCTGTAAGCCTCTCCTCTAGCTCCGAGCATTCCAAGAGTACGATACTGGATGACTCCATATGAACTGGTATGATCATTTTCAATAAATTCTTTCTCAAGAGATGGTCCCACATATTCTGACACTCTTGCAGTGACGTCCTCTATTTGAAGTTTCCCTGTGTTATAAAGTTCCAGTTCAGTGACAGCGGCGACCAATAAGCCAAGTGCATAAATTGCTCCTTTATGCGTGTTGATTCCACCGGTGGCTTTCTTCATATCTTGCTCCGCCTGTATACCTAAAGTTTTCAGTCCCGAGAAAATCATATCACCTTCATGAAGTGTTTTTGACTCATTCTTATGATTATATTGTCCCTTGATGTACTGTGCAATTGCTTCAAAATAATGCCTAAGTTCAACACTACTGTCCAGAAAAGTATAAAAGTCCATATCACTGTGGGCCCCGTTGTTCGCTCGATCCACCAGACCAGGTTTAGGCGTTGCAGCCACTTCATATAACAGCGCTTTAAGGGCATAATCTACGACTTTTCTATGCATTTGGACTCCTCCATTTGATTCTGTATGCAGTCATTTTATCACAATGAAAAACCCTGCGCAATTTACTGCGCAAGGTTTCAGATTCACGATATGACTTTGGCCATTACTTCCGCATGAGTACAGGCTTTGAGATCGTTCAGCGATAGATCATAAAGTGCTTCAGTTTCTGCAGTGCACCTGAGTTCCAGCAGTGGCATCGGCGATTTCATGGAAAGGCTATGCTCTGATTTATAGCGTCTCGCCTCAGCAATAGAAACTTTGATTTCCTCACCAAATTGATAAAGAACCTCATCTACTGGACGATTCGATGGCCAAGTTCTGAGATGAAGTGAGGGTTCTGATTCGAAGTTAACAAAGTAAGTCTGATACAAATACTCTGTGATGTGTGGGATATAAGGTGCATAAAGTTCCAGGACTCCAAGAAGTACTCTGTATAGTGCTGCTTGTCCTGATTTTTTTTCAGCATGCCCATGCTTTTCCGGCTGATATACTCTTTCTTTAACGAGCTCCAGATAATTGTCACAAAAATCATTCCAAAAGAAAGCATCAATGTGATGACGTGCTGTTCCGATTTCATACTCATTCAGTGCGCTTGCCGCTTTGTTGAATGTATCCTGTAGCCGCTCTAAAATCCATAAATCGACTGGTAAAAATGCTTCTATTCCCTCGGGTTCATAGTCGTCCAGTTGAACGAAACAGAACTTGCTGGCATTCCAGAGTTTGTTGATTAGACGTTTGGAAATTGTGAGCTCATCAGCATCGAAAAATGTGTCAGTCCCAAGCTTCGCATTTGCTGCCCAGTAACGGATGGCATCAGCAGAATGTGCTTCTATGAGCGCCGGCGGCGACTGCGACGCATTGTTTTTAGATTTACTAATCTTCTCCCCCTTCTTAGCAAGTACAAAGCCGCAAACCATCAAATCTTTCCATGGGATCTGACCGGTATGGTAAATGCTCTTGACGATCGTATAAAAAGCCCAAGTTCTAATGATTTCATGTGCCTGTGTGCGCATGGTCATAGGCATCAGTTCACTCGTGATGTCAGATCCATCTTTTTCGCCCCAATGTGAATTGATCAAAGGTGTGACAGAAGAGGTAGCCCAAGTGTCCAGTACTGCCGATTCAGGGAGAAAATCGTTTGAACCGCAACTGCAATTCTTTTTCGGTGAGCTCTCAAGCGGATTCACTGGCAAATCCTCATCATCAGCAACTTGAATAGCTCCACATTTTTCGCAGTACCAAACCGGGATGGGAACTCCAAAATATCTTTGTCTCGAGATGCACCAATCCCATTTGAGATTATGAACCCAACTCAGATATCTGTTTTTCATATGTTCAGGATACCAATTGATTTCATCAGCAGCCTCAATAAATCGCTTCTTGTCCGTCAGGATATCAATATACCACTGCTTGGATGGCATGATTTCAACATGTGTACCACATCTTTCGTGAACGGCAACGAAATGTTCGATATCTTTTTCTTCAGAAATATATCCTGCTTCATCTAGAACCTGAACTATGTGTTTGCGTGCCTTGCTTATGTGCATTCCGCCTATAATGGGATCATCATCTGATATGAGCCCATTTTGTTCAATAACACGTCTGTAGGGCAAATCATGAGACTGTACCCAATCCACATCAGTAGAGTCACCAAATGTGGCGCACATTACTATGCCAGTTCCTTTATCCATGGCAACAGTAGATTCCGCCAATATGGGAATCGCATAATCATAAAGTGGCACTATGGCTTCCTTGCCTATGATTCTCTGGTAACGCTCATCTTCCGGATGAACAAACAGACTTACGCAACCATTCAGAAGTTCAGGTCTAGTGGTGGCAATCAAAAGCTGCTCCTTTGATTCAGAACCCTTCAGCCCAAATTTGATATTATAAAAGCGGGTCTCCTTTTCGATGGTTTCCAGCTCCGCTTGAGCGATGGAAGTTTGACAATTAGTGCACCAAAGAACTGGAGATTCCTTGATGTATGCTTTACCCATCTTATAAAGTTCAATGAACGATCTTTGTGAAATTCTTTGTGCAAGTGGACTGATCGTCTCATACTGAAGATTCCAGTCGCAGGAGAAACCAAGAGATTGCCAAAGGTCTTTGAACTCTTTTTCATAGTTTTCCGTAGTGCTCAGGCAATGCTCCGAAAACGTACTTCTCCGCATTTCGCTTGCACGTACGCCAAGAACCTTTTCAACCAGTCGCTCTGTCGGGAGTCCATTGTCGTCGAATCCGAATGGATAAAAAATGTTGTAGCCCTGCATTCGCTTGAATCTTGCAATCATTTCCGCCTGCGCATATGAAAAGATGTGCCCTATATGCAAGCTTCCGTTTACCGTCGGTGGTGGTGTGTCGATGGAATAAAGCGGTTTACTTAGATCTTTTGAGTAAGTGTACGTTTTTTCGTCCGACCACAACTTTTGAATATTTTTCTCGATGGTTTTGTAATCATAGTGTTTTTGCATAGTCATGCCTCCTATTTTTTTTACAAACACAAACAAAAAAGCCCGCCTTAAGCTTTCGCTTAGGGCGGACGATGCGTCCGTGGTACCACCTAGATTCAGAATAAATTCTGCACTCATTCCTACGGGACTATGAGAACACGATCCGATAGGGCTTCCCGGTAACGGGGGAAAACCGTTGAAGTCTACTCAGTACTTTTCATACCTTTCGGTCCAATGCTCTAAGGCTACTTCCATACCATCTCAATGAAGATTTCCACCAACCATCTTCTCTCTCTGCATGAGGTGAGGTATGTACTCCTCCTTGTCAACGCTTTGTTGTGTAAGTTAAACTTATGATACTAAAGTCTGGTATGTATGTCAATACCCATATGATTGATCATTATTCTGTAAAATAATGCTTAACAGCATAGTCATAAGCCCCCATAAAAAACGTCATCGCTTTTTTGCTCATCTCCGCATTCGGACATATTTGCTCAAAAGCGTGATAACACCCTTTATAGACTTCAAATTCAACTGGAACACCTGCCCGCCTTAGATTTTCCACATATTGAATTGTTTCATCTCTAAATGGCTCCAGTTCACCGACAAAAGTCACAGTCGGTGGCAAGTTGTGATAATCAGGTGCTCTTGATGGCGCTGCATACGCTGGCACATCCTGTGAGCCAAATAGGTCACCCAAATATAGTTTCCATGCGTTGTAATTGGATTTTGAATTCCATAC
>JAIOSU010000055.1 GCA_021107455.1 Clostridiales bacterium
AACGAGTTTCTGAAGTAGCCGCACGTTTTACACTTGATGCGATGCCAGGAAAACAAATGGCTATTGATGCTGACTTGAATTCCGGTTTGATCAATGAGAATGACGCAAAACTGCGTAGAAAGAAAATTCAACGTGAAGCGGATTTCTATGGAGCTATGGATGGTGCGAGTAAATTCGTAAAAGGTGATGCCATTGCCGGAATTTTGATTACAGTGATCAACATTCTTGCAGGATTTTTGCTTGGTTCGTTCACAATGGGTTTATCACTTCCAGAATCAATCGAGAAATTTACACTTTTGACTGTCGGCGATGGTCTCGTGAGTCAACTTCCTGCACTCATGATCTCTGTGGCGACCGGTATCATCGTAACCAGATCCGCATCCGAGGAAAGTCTCGGTACCGATGTGGTCAATCAATTGTTTGCCAGATCTGTGGTCATGTATATAGTCGGAGGAGTATTGATTTTACTTGGAGCAGCAACTCCACTTCCATCCATTCCATTTTTGGCAGTCGGTGCGATTGCACTAATTTTGGGATATAGGTCGGTTCAAGGCGATCGAAAAATTGCATTAGAAGCTGAAACTGAGGAAAAAGTGGAAGATACTTCAAGAGAAGATATGCGACGTCCGGAAAATATCATTCCACTTCTACAAGTTGATCCTATTGAACTTGAGTTTGGCTATGGAATAATTCCTTTAGCTGATCCCAACCAAGGTGGAGATTTATTTGATAGACTGGTGATGATCAGAAGACAGATTGCCCTTGAGCTGGGACTTATTGTACCGATGATTCGGTTAAGAGATAATATACAACTGGATGCCAATCAATATCTGATTAAAATCAAAGGCAATGATATAGCCACTGGAAATATTGTATTTGATCACTATCTTGCAATGAGCCCTGGTGCTGTTGAAGGTGAGGTTGAAGGCATAGACACTGTGGAGCCTGCTTTTGGTTTACCTGCCAAGTGGATCAAATCCGATCTGAGGGAGAAAGCCGAATTGTTAGGTTATACTGTTGTTGACCCATCATCAGTGATATCGACACATCTCACTGAAGTCATAAAAAAACATAGCCATGAGCTATTGAGCAGAGAAGATGTCAAACAGTTGATCGACAACATAAGAGAGACCAATCCAGCGCTACTGGAAGAACTCATTCCAAACTTGATGATGATTGGAGATATTCAAAAAGTGCTATCAAACCTTTTAAAAGAAGGTATCTCAATAAGAAATTTAGTGACTATTTTGGAAGGACTTGCAGATCATGCCCGTTCGACACGAGATGTGAATATTCTCACAGAATATGTAAGACAAAAGCTCTCAAGACAGATCACAAAGCAATATTTTCCATTTGGTCAGGCTAAGGTCGTAACACTTGAGCAATCGCTTGAGAATATGTTGATGTAATCCATTGATCAAAATGAGAATGGTACATTTCTGTCCATCGATCCAATGACAACTCAATCGATACTGGCTCATCTGTCAGAGGAAATCAAAAAGCTTTTACAGATGGGAGAGCAAGCAATTGTTGTAACTGCAGCAATTGTAAGGTTTTACTTTAAAAGGATCACCGAACAGGCAATTCCAGAATTGGTGGTTTTATCATATAATGAAATAGAATCAGATATCGATGTTGAGTCTGCAGGGATGGTGAGCGCTTAATGAAAGTTAAAAGATATTTAGTCAAAGATATGAACGAAGCAATGATCAAAATTAAAAACGAGCTTGGTATGGATGCAGTCATACTCAATACACGTAAAATAAAGTCTGGTGGATTGTTTAAATTCTTCAAAAAGCCTGTTATTGAGGTAGTGGCTGCCATAGATGAACCTATTACGACATCAAGGGTGAACCGACCACAAGAACAGCAGGTCGTCCAAACACAGCAACCCAAGTCTGTGGAATTCTCCTCACTTGATCCTGAGAAAAAGATGGATACCACAATCAATATGGAAATGGTGGAACTCAAAAAGATGGTTCAGCTGCTTATCGAAAAAGTGGACCATATCGAGCATCAAACTCCAGCTGCTGAAGTTACTCAGACCTCTCAAGAAGATTTTTATGTGGATTTTCTGAAGCAGAGAGATATTCAAGAATCCATTGCAAAGAAGATTCTAGAAATCGTTCAAAGACAAATTAGCCTTAATGAAAAAAACCATGACACTGTAATCAATGCCATGAAAGTTATCGCAAGAGAATATCTTGGCGACATCAAGACGATTGATCGCGACATACAAGGAAAACCAAGTGTGTATATGTTCCTCGGACCAACGGGCGTAGGAAAGACCACGACTCTAGCCAAGATTGCAGCGAGACTGACTCTTGTAGACAACAAAAAAATAGGACTGATCACTGCTGACACCTATAGGATTGCGGCAGTTGAACAACTCAAGACTTATAGTGAGATTCTCGGAATCCCTCTCGAAGTCATATATGAGGCAGGTGAACTTGAAGAAGCACTATACAAGTTCCGTGATAAAGATTATATTCTTATTGATACAGCAGGTAGAAGTCATAAGAGCAAGGAACTCAAATCGGATTACGACGAACTGATCAAATTTCTTGACTCGGTCAAAGTATTTCTCGTCATGAGTATGACCACAAGTTATAAAGATATGAAAAGCATCATTGAGTCATATGATTTTCTGGACGATTATAGATTATTATTCACAAAATTGGATGAGGCGACTTCTTATGGCAATATCCTGAATCTCAAGGTTGTGACTGGAAAACCTCTTTCATATTTCACTATCGGACAAAGTGTGCCTGATGATATTGAAGAAGCTGACAAGGAAAAAATCATACAATATATTTTTGATGTTCAAAAATAGGCTTTTATCGGGGGAAAAAATGGATCAAGCTCAGAAGCTCAGAGATATAATTGGCGACCAAGAAGTCCTTGAAAAGGATGTAATTGATGCCAGAATAATCACAATATCAAGTGGCAAAGGTGGAGTGGGGAAAACCAATTTCACTGTCAATTTGGGTATTGCTCTCGCAAAACAAGGCAAAAGTGTCACCATAATAGACGCAGATCTTGGTCTTGCGAATGTTGACGTTCTTTTTGGACTTGTGCCAAAATATAATTTGTCGCATGTCATCAAGGGAGAAATCCCTGTTCAGGATATTATTGTGAAAGGATTACATGACATCAATATCATATCTGGTGGTTCTGGAATTATGGATCTGATTGATCTCGATTCCGAACAATTGGAGAAATTGATTCATTCTCTCGCGTATTTCAATGCGGTTTCAGATTATATATTAATTGATACAGGTGCTGGACTCAGCAAGTCTGTTCTATCTTTCATCGATGCAGCATCTGATGTGATCGTTGTCATCACTCCCGATCCAACTTCCATTACTGACGCCTATGCACTTGTGAAGAATATTGTCATGGATGACCAGAAGAAAATCAAACTGATCATCAACAGGGTAGAAAGCAATGAAGAGGGAGATGAAGTTTTCGGTAAAATGCAACAAGCCGTATCCAAGTTCCTGAACAGGGAACTTGAAAACCTTGGTTACATATTCGAAGACAACAATCTGAAACGTGCGGTCAGAAGACAAATTCCCCTCCTAGAGGCGTATCCACGCGCTATAGCAAGTAAAGGGATCGAAAATATAGCTTATAATCTGGACAATAATGGTAAGTACAATAAGAACAACCACAGTTTCAGAAGTTTTCTCAATAAGTTGATCAATAAAATATAAGGTGGTTTCCATGGAAGGGTTTACTAAATTTTTTAACATCGCTGATACTCTTGACATAATGATTTATGTAAACAATCAGGAGTCTTATACATTGACGTCTTTTGTGTATGAAGTTGTAAATGATGAACGATTGATCATTTCCAACCCAATTCATGAAGGGCATTTGTATGCCATGGAAAGACGTTATGGATATTACTTCAGATTTTATATTGAAAACCAGGGGATGTATTTATTTAAAGGAACTATGATCGAAAGACTTCTATATGATAATCTACCCAGCGTCTCCATAAAGTTGGATTCCGAGATCAAAAGGATTCAACGCAGGAAATTTTATCGTGTGAATTTCAAATCCAAAGGACATTTTCTGATTGAGAAAAAAATTCCTGAACATGAGATCGCGAAGAAAAAAGCGCTTTTGAACACAAGATTTAAGAGCGAGAAAGATGTGATCATAGAAGAAGCCTCCATAGAAAAATTCCCATTTGAATCTTTGGACTTAAGTGGTGGAGGCATTCGTGTATTAACCAGAAAGGTTTTCGAATCTGGAGAATTGATAAAAGGAGAAGTCCTGCTTAACAATATGTGGAACAAGTTTAGTGGTGAAGTAACCCGTGTGCAGAAAAAAGATGACAATCACTATGAAGTGGGTATTAGATTTATAGATCTTGATTCTGCAACTCAATCCCGCATCGTTTCATATGTATTTGAAATCGAGCGGAATTTAATTAAAAAGGGTTTGATGTGATATGAAAATAAAAATACTCGTAGTAGATGATTCCGCTTTCATGAGAAAAGTCATAACAGATATGATTGAGTCGGATCATCAGATGGAAGTCGTCGGTATCGGAAGAAACGGTGAAGACGCAATTTCAAAAATTAGATTATTGAAGCCGGATGTAGTGACACTGGATATCGAAATGCCAAAAATGGACGGACTGACTGCGCTCAGAACAATTATGTCTGAAATGCCATTACCGGTGATCATGCTGAGCAGTTTGACCAAAAAGGGTGCTGAAGAAACCCTTAAGGCGCTTGATTTAGGTGCGTTTGATTTCATTACCAAACCGTCCTCACTCATCAAGGTGTCAGCACCAGAAGTGAAAAATGAACTCATTGAAAAAATCCAAATTGCAAGTAGAACGAAAGTAAAAGCGCTAAAGAGCCCCAAAACTTATCCCGAGGCCACACAAAGAGAAGTTCCAGTCCAAACGAGCAATAGTTCCACAAACAACAGATTTAAAAAAATTGTTGCGATAGGAACATCCACCGGTGGACCAAGGGCACTTCAAGATGTCATTCCATATATTCCGGGTGATATAAGCGCAAGTATCGTAATTGTACAACATATGCCACCAGGGTTTACAAAGTCTCTAGCGGAACGTCTGGACTCTATGAGCCAAATTCATGTCAAGGAAGCTGAAAATGGTGATATCATGAAGCAAGGATGGGCTTATCTCGCACCTGGAGACCAACATTTAAAAGTGACTAAACAGAATGGACAATTTGTGATAAAATTAGATAATAGCGACAGAGTCAGTGGACACAGGCCATCTGTCGACGCCATGATGGAATCCATTGTCGAGATGAACCACAAAAATGTCATAGGTGTGATCATGACAGGAATGGGTGCTGATGGTGCACAAGGCATGAAAAAGATTAAAGACAGCGGTGGATTTGTGATCGCTCAAGACGAAGAGAGTTGCATTGTTTTTGGAATGCCGAAGATTGCAATTAAACTTGATGCAGTAGATAAGGTTGTAGGCCTTTCTAATATAGCAAATGAAATAGTGAAAGCCATGGAGGTGTAATGCATATGGATATGAGTCAATACTTAGAAATATTTATCGATGAATCAAAAGAACATTTGCAAACGATGAACGAAATTTTGCTCGTTCTTGAAAAAGACGTGGATAATCTATCACACTTGGGCGAAATTTTTAGAATTGCGCATACACTAAAAGGAATGTCTGGTACAATGGGTTTTACTAAAGTTGCAGATTTGACACATAAGATGGAAAATCTTTTGGACCTGGTCCGAAATGGCGAAGTAAAAGTGACCAGTTATATTGTCGATGTTCTGTTCGAGTGTTTCGATGCACTTGAAGAATATATTGACAATCTTGAGAAAAATGGCAGTGAAGGCGATTTGGATTCATCAGCTTTAGTTAAGAAGCTGGCTGTAATTGCTGAGAACAAAGGTGATGTGACAGCAGAAAAATCAGAACCTAAGAAAAGCGAACCTGTAAAAAAAGATCTTGGAGATTCAACATTCCATATTGGTCTTAATGACATCGAAAGTATCATTCAAAGTGCTTTTGAAATGAATGTGAAATCATACCTCATCAAAGTGACACTTGACGAAGGGTGTATGCTTAAGGCTGCCCGTGCTTTTATTGTTTTCAATACACTTGAACGATTTGGTGAAATTATCAAATCATACCCGCAAGCTGAAGAAATTGAAGATGAGAAATTTGACCAATCTTTTGAAATCCTTTATTTTACAAAATTGGATGAGACATATTGCAAGACTGAACTTATGAGAATTTCTGAAATCAAGGAAGTGATTGTCGAGCCGCTTGCTGAAATGGATTATGTAATGGAGCAAGTCCAAGAGGATGTGGAAATCGATCTTGAACATGTAGACGAAGAAGTATCGAAACTAAGCAAAGAAGAAGCGCAAAACACAAAATCGGATAAAGGCAAAACTTCTAAAACAGTACGTGTTGAAATTGGTAGACTGGATAATTTGATGAATCTCGTCAGTGAGCTCATCATTATCAAAACACGTCTTGAGGATTTGGACACCAGCCAAAATAAAATGGTGGATCAGAACAGCAGCAACAACATGAATGAAGCTATAGAGTATTTGGAACGTATCACAACTAGTCTTCATGATGCAGTCATGAAAGTCAGAATGGTGCCTGTGGAAAGAACGTTTAACCGATTTCCTAGATTGGTCAGAGACCTTTCCAAAGATCTTGGTAAGAATATTAAATTGTTCATGTCAGGAGAAGAAACAGAAGTTGACAGAACGGTTATTGATGAAATTGGCGACCCTTTAATTCATTTGATCAGAAATTCTCTGGATCACGGCATAGAGTCTCCAGCTGAAAGAGAAAAAGCTGGCAAGGCTGACACAGGTTTTGTCGCTCTTCGAGCATATCCAGATGGAAACACTGTTGTAATCGAAGTTGAGGATGACGGCAAGGGCATCAATCCAGAAATCATCAAAAAGAAAGCGGTTGAAAAGAAAATCATAACCAAAGAAACCGCGGACATCATGAATGACAAGGAACTGATCAATCTGTTGTTCGAAGCAGGGTTCAGTACAGTAGATAAAGTGACTGATTTGTCAGGACGTGGTGTTGGACTCGATGTGGTCAAATCAAAAATCGAAGCGATCAACGGTACGGTTGAAGTTGTATCCACACTGGGTCAAGGTAGTAAGTTCATCATAAGATTGCCACTTACACTTGCTATTATTCAAGCTTTGATGGTTAATTTGAATAAGGAAAAATTTGCTATCCCTCTTAACAACATCAAAGAAATTACCAATATTGAGTCGCGTAATATCACAATGGTTCAAGATCAGGAAGTTGTACTTTATAGAAACAAGACGCTTCCTATTATCCGAATGAAACATGTACTTGATATTGATCATACCAAAGAGGAATTGGATGAGATTATAGTTGTCATAGTTAAAAAGGGAGATGTTGAAGCTGGTCTTGTAGTTGATGGACTCATCGGTCAACAAGAAATCGTCATTAAATCCCTTGGCAAATATCTCACAGGTATCAAGGCTATCGCAGGAGCTACTATATTAGGTAATGGTAGCGTTGCGTTGATTGTCGATCCGAACCAATTATTCTAGTCAGGGGTGATAATATGAGTGAAATAAGAGAATTTGTAACTTTCAGACTCAATCAGGAGTTTTATGGCATTGATATAAACAATGTTGAGAATATAGAAAAAGTTCTACCAATCACTAGAGT